>NZ_JAODZS010000083.1:0-1897 GCF_029835375.1 Morganella sp. GD04133
TGGTTGAACCTGTAAGTAACTCTTACAAGTTGCAGATATGAAAAAGCCCTCCGGAGAGGGCTGTCATGCATGCTTCGACACAAGGCCGGTTTCCCGCCGGTGTGCGCCGTTTACTTACTTCCTCGCTCTGCATTCTTTCGACCTCTCAGCCGATACGGTTCGAGTCCCAGCCCTGCGGCGAAGTGACGAACTAGGCGGTATCGATAACAGGAGCCGCCTCTTTTACCCTGTTACCTGCTCTTTGCTTTACTGCCCGAGCATATCACAAATATACACGTCCATAACTTTTTTTCAAGTTATTTTTGATATATTTTCTGACGACTCTCCTTTTATCACGCGCTCTCTGGCTATTTCATCCTGCATAACCATATAGACTCTTGCATTAAATAAACTAATGCACCATCTAACCCGGTCTGTGCATTGTTTTATCGTTAGCCATGGAGCTATTTTTTCCTGCATATAATTTGCGAGATTTTGCATTGTTTCTCTGTGAAGATAGTAATCAGTAGCGATTACATATACGGGATTGGTTTTATCGAAGGCTTTCAATATTGATTTCTCGACAAAGTCAGCTTCATCTACATCGTTGGCGCGCTGAAACATGCGGCTGAGTGATTGTTTTGGAAATAATATTGACTGCGCTTTCTTCAGTAATTCCTCTCCCTTATATCCAAGTTTTCGAAGAGAGTTGAAGGCATCGGTAAACCTGTCCAGATTTTCCACAGACCAGCCCGTTAAAAATCGCCATACCCCATCACACCCACCATAACCAGGACTGTCACTACCGCGCATTTCGTCAGCCCACACCGTGATAATGGCTCTAACCCACCGGTCTTGAGCCGGAGTTAATTGCCGCGCCTTCCCGAGGTGAGATTTTCTTGGTGAATTAGCAACTGCCGTATAAGAAACACTATCTCTCATTGCTCTTTCCCCTGATTGCCTTTCATCTTGGATTTGGTCATCAGTACGCCGTTGTAGATAACGTGCATTTCACACCGGGTATCACGGTGAAACTTCCTGACGGTGTTCCGGTTTATTTCCAGCTCTCTCGCCAGTGCAGTCATGTTTCCGTAGTGCTTGATCAGCATTTCCGGTATCGATGTGATTTCAGGTCGCATTCTTCAGCTCCTTCAGTTTCCGCCGGTACTCATCCCGGATCCGTTCGTAGTCCTCACGCTTCCACTTCGGCAACTCATGTTTCCCTATCAGACGGTCGAAGCGTTCCTGACCGATTTTCTCAATCAACCGCGGCGTATAGTTTTCGATGTTTCCTGATAGATGGTTATTACATGGGGCGCATTGCTTATGGACGTTATCCTCATCAAACCGCAGTTCCGGATTGGCTCCGGTGGTTCGGTAGTGCCCGGCGTGATACTGCCCTGTGTGGTGACGACCACAGCTGATACACGGAAGGTCTTTATCCCGTTCGCGAATGTATGCGTTGAATGCGGTCTGTGCTTGTTTTGCGAAATATGAGAGGGGTTTTACTGCTAACTTGCGGATTTTGAGTTTGTCTTTTGCTTCACGTTCCTGCTGCCTTCGCTCCTTCTTCAATTTTGCCAGTGCTTTCTCTGCTGCCTTTTGCCTTCGCCGTTGTGATAGTTCCAGTCCATGCTCAGGGCAACACCATTCGATATTGTCATACTTCGGGTGAAACCATGCCCGGCATATCAGGCATTTTCGCCGCGGTTGCTTTGCCACTCTCACCATCTCCTTTTATCTTCTCGACTACTTCCAGATGCGGACATTCACCGGCGCACTGGTCGCACACGTAAACTTCATCGTCGGCCAGTTCTTTGCTGCACAGTTGGCATTCCACGGCGGGCCTCCCGACCAGATGCTGATGTTTTCACCTTCGTACCGGTACGCGTTTTATCGGGAAAGCTGCTGAAGTGAT
>NZ_JAODZS010000084.1:0-1770 GCF_029835375.1 Morganella sp. GD04133
CAGCAAATTATCTGCAGCGAAGAAACTGATCGAGGCGGAAGATGAAAACTGGCGGCGCTGGTCTACTGAGATCCGGATTATCCCGACAGCATTACAGATCCCGCGTGAAACGGTCTTTGCTGTCGTGCGTGAAGGAAAAGAACTACCTGACCTGATGAACGATGCTGCTGCCCGTAAACAGTTTGTGGCTGACCGTATCGGCATAACACAGGCAGAAAGCAGTCATGATCAGGAAACTGGTCGATCCGGTGCTGATATTACGGAAGATAAACCCTCCGTATCAGCAGCACCGGAAAAGACCCGGCGCACACGTACTAAAAAATCAGAGAAACATGCAGAAAAATCCACTCCGGAAATAGCAGCCAACGATGAACCGGCCACCACTGCACAGACATCTGAACCGTCTATCACTATGGAGCCTGCAGCCACTGATGATTTTTGCCGCCGCGCCGAGATTCTCGACGAGGTGTTAGCCGACACAGACAACCTGAGCATCTGGAAACAGGTTCAGCGCACCGATCCGCGCTTTACCAAACCACTCGAAGGTGTGGGATACGCCGGTACAAGCATAAACGGTAATTACATGATTATGCGTGCTACCGAAATTTTTGGGCCTATCGGTGAAGGTTGGAGCTATGAGGTACTGGAAGAAAAAATGATTCCGGGAAACCCTCTGACTGAAAAAGTGTTTGATAGCAATCATAAGCAGGTTGGTGTCCGTTTCCTGCGTGATGCCGATGGATCATTATTCTGTGAGCAAAACCATTCCATCAAAATTAAATTTTGGTACATGACCAAAAGCGGGAAAAAAGCCGAGTTTGAAAGTTATGGCGCAACCCAATACAAGTACACGACCACAAAGGGGCTGAAATCAGATGCCGAAGTAATCAAAAAATCCCTGACTGATGCCATCAAAAAAGCACTGTCAATGCTCGGCTTTTCTTCCGATGTATACATGGGTATGCATGATAACCCTGAATACCTTATCAAAAATAAAATGGAGTTTGAAATTAAGGCGGCCAGTGATAACGCCGATGACACCGTCCGTCTCCGCGAGGAGCTGGACGAGAAGTTCAAACGCAATACAGAAACTATGCGGACCGCCGTCACGACCAATGAACTGCGTGGTATCGCATCAACCCTGTCACGAGAGATTTCCGTGCATATCAATAATGCAAAATCCCGTGGTGATAAAGAGTATCAGAAATACCTCGAGGGCCGCCTGCGCCGCCTGAAAGCTATTGAAGATGAATGTTTAACCGAACTGACTGAAAAACAAGAGGCAGACCAATGAGTTCAACCGCAATCGCATTAGCAGCAGACTACGACAAACTGCAACAATTGGTAGAAACCGGAGAATTCACCCCAGAAGAGATAGCCGACACCCTGGAAGGTATCGAGGGTGCCCTCGGCGATAAACTGGACGCTATTATGTTCCATGTCCGTAATCTGGAAGGACAGGCAAACACTTTGGGTGAAGAAGCAAAACGCTTGGCAGATCGCAAAAAATCATTCGAGCTGCAGGCTAAAAACCTGAAAAAATGTGCGTTGTTCTGCCTGCTGACTGCCAAGCTGGACAAACTGAAAACAACGAGAAACACATTCACCGCCGCAAAAGGCAGGGCATCAATTGTCATCGATGATGAAACAAAGATCCCCGATTCATTCGTTGATGTGCAAACCATCGTATCACCGGATAAAAAAGCCATCAAAGAAGCGCTGGAAAATGGTATTGAGGTTCCGGGCGCTCATATTGAAATTGGTGAACGA
>NZ_JAODZS010000085.1:0-1637 GCF_029835375.1 Morganella sp. GD04133
TCAAAAACAAAGAGGGTAACGGCCTGTCTGTTACTCTTTTTGCAGTTATTTTTTCCGGTGTCGACCGCAACATTATCGGTTGCTTATGCGGCAGAGCAAAATGATGCATTAATGATGTCAGAAACCTTCGACGGACTTAATGCCCTGATGGATACATCCCCCGACCCCTCTCTGCAGCCTCAGAGTGAAAGAGCGGCGTCCGGCAGTACGCTGAGCGGTGAGGGATTTACCGTTGAAATGCCATCCGGCAGTGAATACGGCGTGATGCCGGCCGGTTCAGACAGCGGTTTTATCTCCGGGCAGAATGGTATGCCGTTCCCGATGAGTGTCAGCACGCTGCCGGACCCGGCAAATCCGGCACCGCGCGATAATACCGTGCGGACCGATGATATCTTCAGTGCGTTGCCGACCCTCGGTCTGCCCGATATCTCTCCGCAAGATGAAACGGCGCAGAGTGAAGCCCGTCTGGCAGACAATGCCTCACAGGCAGGGCAGATCCTCTCCGCAGATGATGCGGTGAATGCGTCTCTCGGCTATGTGCGCGGTATCGGTGAAAATCTGCTCAACCAGCAGGTGAACGACTGGCTGAACCAGGTGGGCCATGCCCGCATTCAGTTCGGCAGCAATAAAACCGGCGATGCCGATCTCCTGGTGCCGTTAATCGATAACCCGAACAGCCTGCTGTTTTCACAGATCGGCTTTCGTGCCAACGATGAGCGCACCACCACCAACCTCGGTCTGGGTTACCGTCAGTATGAAGACGGCTGGATGTGGGGGGTGAACAGCTTTTATGACTACGATATCACCGGCAGTAACTCGCGGGTTGGTGTCGGCGGTGAATTATGGGCCAACTACCTGAAATTTGCAGCTAACGGCTACTTCAGGGTAACCGACTGGCATCAGTCGGCACTGCATGAAATGCGCGATTATGATGAACGTCCGGCGAACGGGTTTGATATCCGCGCGGAAGGCTATCTGCCTGATTATCCGCAGTTAGGCGCATTTGCAAAATATGAACAGTACTTCGGCGACGGCATCAGCCTGGCCGGTACCACCTCGTCCGGTGAACTGAAAAGTAACCCGTCGGTCTCCACCCTCGGGCTCAGTTACACCCCGTTCCCGCTGATCACCTTCAAAGGTCAGACCTCCCGCGGTGATTCCAATGACAGCCAGGTCGGTATGGAGCTTTCCTACCGTTTCGGCGTGCCGTTATCACAGCAGCTGGATACTGACAATGTTGATCTGATGCGTAACCTGGCGGGTAACCGTTACGACTTTGTCGACAGAAACTACAACATCGTGATGCAGTACCGTAAGCAGGAACTGCTGCGGATCGCCCTGCCGCCGGCACTGCACGGTGAGGCGGCACAGACGCATCCGGTGACGGTCAGTGTGCTGAAGGCCAAATACGGCCTGAAATCACTGCGCTGGTCAGCACCTGAACTGCTGGCAAACGGCGGTGAAATCAGACAAACCGGGCTGACCACGGCGGATATTACCCTGCCGGAATATGTCTTTATGGATCGTAACGGCGGGCCGCAGGGCTACCGTGTGACAGCGGTCGGTGAGGATAACGAGGGCAACCCGTCCAACACCGCAGAAATGTGGGTGAATGTGATCCCGTCGGTGGAAACCGT
>NZ_JAODZS010000086.1:0-1604 GCF_029835375.1 Morganella sp. GD04133
CAGCAGCTTAGAAATAAGCAGCAGTAAACAGTTTAATTCTTTGAGCATCAAACACTTTTAATTGAAGAGTTTGATCATGGCTCAGATTGAACGCTGGCGGCAGGCCTAACACATGCAAGTCGGGCGGTAACAGGGAGAAGCTTGCTTCTCTGCTGACGAGCGGCGGACGGGTGAGTAATGTATGGGGATCTGCCTGATGGCGGGGGATAACTACTGGAAACGGTAGCTAATACCGCATAATGTCTTCGGACCAAAGCGGGGGACCTTCGGGCCTCGCGCCATCAGATGAACCCATATGGGATTAGCTTGTAGGTGAGGTAACGGCTCACCTAGGCGACGATCCCTAGCTGGTCTGAGAGGATGATCAGCCACACTGGGACTGAGACACGGCCCAGACTCCTACGGGAGGCAGCAGTGGGGAATATTGCACAATGGGCGCAAGCCTGATGCAGCCATGCCGCGTGTATGAAGAAGGCCTTCGGGTTGTAAAGTACTTTCAGTCGGGAGGAAGGTGGTGAGCTTAATACGCTCATCAATTGACGTTACCGACAGAAGAAGCACCGGCTAACTCCGTGCCAGCAGCCGCGGTAATACGGAGGGTGCTAGCGTTAATCGGAATTACTGGGCGTAAAGCGCACGCAGGCGGTTGATTGAGTCAGATGTGAAATCCCCGGGCTTAACCCGGGAATTGCATCTGATACTGGTCAGCTAGAGTCTTGTAGAGGGGGGTAGAATTCCATGTGTAGCGGTGAAATGCGTAGAGATGTGGAGGAATACCGGTGGCGAAGGCGGCCCCCTGGACAAAGACTGACGCTCAGGTGCGAAAGCGTGGGGAGCAAACAGGATTAGATACCCTGGTAGTCCACGCTGTAAACGATGTCGACTTGGAGGTTGTGCCCTTGAGGCGTGGCTTCCGGAGCTAACGCGTTAAGTCGACCGCCTGGGGAGTACGGCCGCAAGGTTAAAACTCAAATGAATTGACGGGGGCCCGCACAAGCGGTGGAGCATGTGGTTTAATTCGATGCAACGCGAAGAACCTTACCTACTCTTGACATCCAGAGAACTTAGCAGAGATGCTTTGGTGCCTTCGGGAACTCTGAGACAGGTGCTGCATGGCTGTCGTCAGCTCGTGTTGTGAAATGTTGGGTTAAGTCCCGCAACGAGCGCAACCCTTATCCTTTGTTGCCAGCGAGTAATGTCGGGAACTCAAAGGAGACTGCCGGTGATAAACCGGAGGAAGGTGGGGATGACGTCAAGTCATCATGGCCCTTACGAGTAGGGCTACACACGTGCTACAATGGCGTATACAAAGGGAAGCGACCCTGCGAAGGCAAGCGGAACTCATAAAGTACGTCGTAGTCCGGATTGGAGTCTGCAACTCGACTCCATGAAGTCGGAATCGCTAGTAATCGTAGATCAGAATGCTACGGTGAATACGTTCCCGGGCCTTGTACACACCGCCCGTCACACCATGGGAGTGGGTTGCAAAAGAAGTAGGTAGCTTAACCTTCGGGAGGGCGCTTACCACTTTGTGATTCATGACTGGGGTGAAGTCGTAACAAGGTAACCGTAGGGGAACCTGCGGTTGGATCACCTCCTTACCT
>NZ_JAODZS010000087.1:0-1528 GCF_029835375.1 Morganella sp. GD04133
GATGGAAACCATCTTTTTACTGTGAGCTATTTGGCTGCGCTGTAGCATGGTTGCTGGCTTATTTATGAAACCAGCGTGATATATGCTTACCTCAGATCTCTTGTTATCTCATCGCTCCCGCGTCAGGAAACATAAAAAAATAAATGTACGGCAAAACGGATACCTTAAAGGTATCCGTTTACTGACTCTGTCAGCTAATTAAAGGTATGTCCGCAGGATGCGCATTTAAAACGGTCGAAGACCATACCGTCCAGTGAAGAGCCGGTGACGGCACCGATAGCAGCCCCGGCGACAAAACGGCTGAGCAGCATGGCGATATGAGACCCTGACAGTGTATTGATAACAGGTTGTTCTGATTCAGTCTCTGTTGCATTTAAGGTACCGGATACGCCGCCGAGGATTGCACCTCCTTTTTTGCCGATATGCCGCTCATGGGTATAAGCAGAATGACATAACGGGCAACGGATAAAATTTTCCATTAATAGTGTCCTTTTTGGTTTGGTTAAAATAAAAAAGCCCTTCTCGATGAAGAGAAGGGCTTTCTGTCAGATAGGTATTAGGCAATAAAATATGTCATGGCTAAATAGTGAGCATGATTACATTTTTAGCCGTAAGCTATTCCGGAAGAGGGCGTTCAGAATGTTGTGTTACGATAATGAGCTTCCTCGCTATAACACGGTTATCCTGTCTACCCGTCCGTATGATAAACATATCCGCCACCGTAAAAAATTCCCCCTTGTTCAATGCAGATATCACGTCCATAGCGTTCATAATCAAAGTAATGTGCTAAGCCACCGAATTGTGCCAAATCATAACAGCCGCTTTCCTGAATCCAGTAATAGCCCAGGTCGTATTCATTATTCACATGGTCTAATCGCTGAATAACCGCTAAATTACCGGTTAAATTAATCAAATCATGAATTGAGCTCACTGAGTCACCGATTTCAATCGCTGCCTGATAAAGACGCATTTCATCATGCGATAATGCAGCTAACTGAGTGGCTAATTCATTCAACTCCTCTAAAGCGTTATATTCTGAAATATAGGAAGAAAGGCCATCAATTGAGGACTCATAGTCCGTCAGGAAATACTCTTCATAGCGAATGCCATCAATACCAATACGGGCTAAACAGTATTCGATCTCTTTTGAGGTTGCCGGAAGCTCAAGCCACTCACCAACCAGTTCACCTTCGTTATATTTTCCTAAATTCGTGATAAAAACAGAAATCATCCCCGATTTTAGGCATGGGGAAGCCGTCGTAGTTATGCACATATTCATTTCCTGTTATTGATGTCTTGCGTTTTTATAAACAGCGATATTTTGAGAAAGGGGACGATCCCCCTTCACTCAAAACGGAGATGTCGATATGGCTGAAAAATAGCCACGGGCTTTAAAAATTAATTAATAACTTTTTAGATCAGGATGATGAATTGGTTCATAGATCCGATAACACGTTATGTTTTCTGTCATGATTTCCTTCCGGGTTGGTCAAAACGAAAAAAGCCCCTGTCCATCAGGACAGGGGCT
>NZ_JAODZS010000088.1:0-1493 GCF_029835375.1 Morganella sp. GD04133
TCAGCATCCCTGCATTACGCTTCATCCTGAAACGGTGGGGTTATTTGGTTAAAAACTCGATTTCTTCCCTGAGCTCTTTCGTGAATTCGCGAATTTCCGTTTCTATTTCACTGGCAAGGCCTTCATCAAAAACAATCCGTGTTTTGAAATAGGCGAGATTTTCCGGAAGCCGGTTGTCATAGCTGACAAAGTCACACCACCTTCGACCGGTGCACATCATCTGGCCGTGCATCTGAAGGATGTATTCACGCTTTGGCTTTCCGGTTTTTATGGTCTCAATATGAGTTGCTGTGTTCGGGCACTTGATTTCGATTAATCCGTCATCGTTTACAAGGCCGTCCGGACTGGCTCCGAAAAGCTCAATGGTGGGGTGCAGAATAAAGCCGGTTTCCGTTACCGTGGCGTCGAATTCGTTGAGGCAGTACATTTCCCTTGCCACCGCCTCAAGCTCGTTACCGCGCTCCATACTTGCTGATTTAAAGGTCTCTTCCTTCTGGCCTGTCAGCGTTTCGCAAACCAACTGAGCTATATAATTCTTCCTTGTTGCTCCGCCACCTTTCGCCATTACTTTTGCAATATTGCTTGCCGTGACTTTCCCTAGCCTGGCCGCAAACCATTCATCCGTTCTCTGCTCCATCTGTCACCTCAGTGTATTCGGCATCAATGGCGATACTGTTTTTAATTCGCTCTTTATCCGCCGTTCCGATGATCGCCCGTTCTTCAGGGGTAAGCTCTGTCCATAGCTGCTTGAATGCCTCCGTCCCATTTTTTGCGGCGTTTTCACAGCGAGCGATAAGCTCCGGTCGGTTTTCATGGCTTTCCTGTCCATTGATAACACCGGCTGGGGTACTTTCAGTGATGCGCTCAGCTTCATCCTGGTCGTAAATGCCAGCAAACCCGAATGCCAAACGCGCGCACTGAATCATGGCTTTATGCCTGAGCATGCGTTTAGGGTGTGATTTCCACGGCTGGGTTCCGCGATTACACTCACTCATGTATTCCGTTACTGATGTCGGGTGATTCCGGTCTTTGCGGTAAATTTTGCATGTGCACGATTCGTCATCCATTTCGAACTCTATGCCGTCAAAATTTTTGTTGCCATTAATGATCCGCGCCCATCCGTCAACGCCGACAACAGGAACAATTCCCGTCCTGTCAGGGAAGGCGTAAATCTCTTTTGTCCATGGGTTCAGGTTGTACTGATTAGCGACAATGAGAAGCGCAAGAAACTGCTGGTCTGTTGCCTCAGCCTTGAATGCCGTAGACCGCAGCGTGTTAATCAGGTCTTTCTCGTCGATTGCCAGATCAAGCTTCTGTGCGAGAGAGCCAGCCATCGACACCAGTGAGTTACTCATGGGAAAAATCTCCTTTTTATTTGTTTGCACAGCGAGTTAAAAAGCGCGTCCTGCGCATCGTCACTGAACTTGTCTAAGATTGACTGATCCACACCAAAGAAAACATCCGATGTTATCTGCTGAACTTCCGTGTCCACA
>NZ_JAODZS010000089.1:0-1491 GCF_029835375.1 Morganella sp. GD04133
GTTAAGGAACCGAATCAGATAAAGTGCGAAATCCTTCTCGATGGTCTGACCGGCTTCTCCGGGAATATCCCCAATATTTTCAATATGACACTGACATCTCAGAATGCGTCACTGAAAATTATTCAGGAGATGATTGGTAAAGCGGCAATCTACAACATTGAAACGCCTAAAGGGAATTATGACAGTTACGATTTGGTTAACTGGTCATATCAGGTATCAAGTCAGACCGGCGTAACCCTGCTTACTGTTTCATTGTATTTCACTGAGATCATGCAGCAGATGGAGGTTACTTTAGGGTCGCCGCAGTCGGAGGAGAAACCGATAAATAATGAGGATTCACCTGGTCCTGATGGCGTAGCAGCAACGGCAGAGCAGCAGGCGGGAACAAGCCAGCCTACAGCCAATGACACAGGGAAAGAGTTATCATTCCTGAATGATGCTCTTGATTTTGCGCGTGATACTTACGATACGGTAACCGGCACGATAAACAAGGGACTTGATTATGCGGCTAACGAAATAAACTCAGCTATGGACGCAGTTAATACGTTTGTCAATGAAACTCCGTCAGAAAGGGTTGTTCGTCGGACAATAGATGAATTATCTAGGAAGGTTTTATGATCAGAATATCACTAACTCCCGGCAAGGCTCAGGCGATACGTGTGACACTGTCTGATCAGGATTGCCTTATCCGGCTTGTGCAGCGTGATTCTGGCCTGTATATGGATTTAACCGCTAACGATACCGTCGTGCTGACCGGTGTCCCGTGCCTGTATGCAACACGAATTGTCAGATACAGCTATCTGCCATTTAAAGGCGACCTGTTTTTCCTCGATAAAGAAGGGGCAAATGATCCTGTTGGTGACGGTCTCGGAATCCGGTTTAATCTTTATTACGTAGAGGATTAACAATGTACAAAAACAACAGATTAAAGTTCGTTTTTGATACCAGTGGAATTGATATTCGCGGGAAAACAGAAAACAGGATAACCCTTGATAATTGCAAGGCCAGCGTGAAAGTAACAAACGGCGGGGCGGCAATGGCCGGGAATGCCAATTTTACAATATACGGACTCAGCACGGAACTAATTACGGCGTTATGCAAGGTGGGTGCAAGTGGCTACCATGTGCAGGCAGGAGCGACAGTAGAGGTTGAAATCTACGCAAATGACAGCCTGGTATACTCTGGTAATGTTTATTATGTTAACGCCGATATGAACGAAACGCCGGACGTTGGGGTTGAGTTTATCGCGTCAGCATCAAAACAATTGATGAGCAGTAAAGCACCTGATTACTCATTCAAAGGGACAAGAAATTTCACGCAAATACTGAAAGATATATGTAATGCATCCGATTATGATTTCGTGGACAAGGGCGTTACCGGGTCACAGACAAACGGGTATTACTCAGGAACTCCGCTGGAGCAAATCAGATCACTATGTGTTGCCGGTAAGATTAATTTTGCCGTGAATGGCAGGGTGGTTTATGCCTGGAA
>NZ_JAODZS010000009.1:0-126779 GCF_029835375.1 Morganella sp. GD04133
TATTATATCTTCGGCATTTTATCAAACATACTTTTCATCTCTTCCGGGAAACCGGAGGAAAGCGTTGTCCGCAAATCTTTCATGGCGGTATCGAAATCTTTCGGACGCTCGGCCTGCTGCATTTTCTGATGAGCATCCAGATTATCCTGAAGACCATCGAACATTTTTCCCATTTCCTTCATCATCTGGTCACAGGATTGATTAACGTTCTTCAGTATTGAACGCGAGGCATCCGAACCGGACATACTCATATTTTCAACCCCTTCCATAAAGGGTTTCTGTAATTCTGAAGCCGAGTTGTTTCCTGATTCAGTACTGAATTTCAGTACTGACTGTACATTTTTCGGATCTAACATAATAACTGTCCTTTTCGTTTATCAGATATTACCCGGGCAGGAAAATTGTTTTAATGCCCGTGACCACAACGGATAATCCTTCATTGTTGAATTAAGCTCGACAATAAAGAACCCTTTCACCTGACCCATTGCCATAGTGAGCTGGCGGCTGTTGCTGCTCAGTTGTACCGGGTTACCGGCGTCATACATCCGGAAAAGTGCCCACGGCCCGTCAAAGCTGACCGTTTCCACCTGTCCGTCCTGTGTTTTGAATGTCAGACGTGTATAAATGCCGCCTTTGGGGCCCGGCCAGTTAATTTTGACCGGCTCCTGATAGCCGTGACTGTAGCGGATTATCTGACCGTCTATATCCAGTACGGCTTCCAGAACCGAAGGCGATAATGAGATCGGTCGGATAATCATCGACATCGACATTGTACCGGCCGGATCAAAGAAGGAGTCCCGGATGCGGGCCGCGTTTTCAAATGACGCCACCGTTTTGGCTGATACCACGCCACGGCTGCCGGGGTGGATCTGCCAGGGGGTTGCCCCGGTATTCACATAGGCAGCCAGATTTGAATCAAAGAAACTCTGGATTGCACCGCCGCGTGCGAACATGCGGGTGAAATCCCCGATACCGACTTCCTCTCTCGCGCCGCGGTTAAACGGGTAACGGCCGCTGATGGTTGTCCGGCAGGAATCAGAGGCAATGGATGAAGCACCACGGCTGAGATTCTCTTTACTTTTTTGCAGGCTCTGTTGTTCGCCCGTGGAAAGCAGATCTATCATGACACTGCGTACCGGCTCCGGCTGACGAAGCATATCATCACGTAACCGGTTGATTTCACTGTTTTGCGGCAGGATCTGACCGGCGCGCAGCGAGGCGGAGAGGGTGGCCAGTTTGTTGTAAACCTGGTCAAAAACCGTGAACAGCGGATCATTGGCTCCGGTCGTTTCGGCCTGCCGCAGGCGGTGCAGCGCCTCAAAACGAGCCTCCAGACTTTTCTCCGGCGTGCTGCCCGCAGACCGGTCATTGCTGACCCCGTCCAGCAGCGAGCGGCGGGTCTGAGTCAGCTTGTTTTCCTGACGGGCAAACCATCCGGTGGCATCCTGCTGGTTTTCGCGGCTCAGTGTGGTTTGATCAATGGCAAACTGTACCAGCGCAGTCAGCGGTGAAGACGGTTCGGTAAACTGTCGGGCGAGTTGCGCCGCATCATCAAGATCACTGATTGGCCGGACACGGATGTCTTTCAGGAAACTGTCCCACTGATTGGCATATTCAGACAGGTAGGCCTTCAGCGCTTCATTGGATAATGTCTGAATCGCCTCCTGTGTACCGATATCACCGCGTTTTTCGGTGTTGTCACTGAGTACCCAGTTTTCTTCGCTGATCATATCCGTGGCGGCATCCTGTAACTGCGGCAGGAACACATCCTTATAACCGGCTTTGGTGTAGAAACCGGAAACGGCGGTATCAGTCACCGTATTGGTGCTCTTGCGGCGCAGCATCAGCGATACACTGGGGCCTGCGGCATCTGCCAGTGAGATATTCTGAATACCTGCGGGCAGCGGTTTATCTTTGATACGGTTAACCACCCGCAGATGGATCGGGGTTTTCATGGCATTAACGCGGGCGATACGCACCAGTTCCGCATTCATTTTGGCCGCCGGGGCGGTGGATGAGGTGTCGCTGAACAATTCGTGCAGGTGATAGCGGAACAGGCGGCGGTCAGTTTCGGTATAGCCCTGTACCGCGTAGTTATCCCAGCGGATCATAAACCAGTTTTCCAGCGCCTCCGGCTCTCTGTATGACGGGTAAACCATCATCAGATAGACCTTAAGTGTGTCATATGCATCGGTATTGCCGTTGAGCGCACTCTGTTTCAGTTCATTGGCGATATAATTTTCCACGGCAGGCCAGAAGATCTTGTACAGATGGCGCCGGTAAGTCTGCTCCATCGCATTACTCAGCAGTTTATGCTCGAAATACGGTGTCAGCAGCGGCGGAGAGCTTTCCAGAAACTGCGTGTTGATATAGCCGAGCTGTTCATAAGCGGCAATCAGGTCATCATTAAACTGACTGGTGACCGGGATATCGCGGACAATCCGTTTGGTTTCCTCAAAGCGGGCGCTGGCATAAGAAATAAAATCCGACTCCCAGAAGTAGCGGGAGGAGAGCAGCATCACCGTTGCCAGCAGTCCTGCCGTTACTGCGGAATAACGGGCGGCGGACATCAGCTTGTTGCGCAGCGGGCGGTAGCGGGCACTGTGCAGCACACCGCGCTCGGTGATGGCCTGCATCAGCGCCGGGAAGTACATGCCGCCGGACTGACGCTCATCAAACAACCCGTCGCTGTCTGCGTTATACAGGCTCTCACGTGCGATCAGCGGGATAGTACTGCCCATCCACAACTGACGCAGACAGCCGGTATAGCCTGTCGCAGAAGCCGGAAAAATCTGTTCGAGGAAGGAAAACAACGGTTTTTGCAGCGCGCCGAGCGATTCAATAAACAACAGAAGCTGGTGGCGTAATCCGTCATCCGGCACATTGTGCAGGGTTTCCAGAATATAGTTGCTGACCCGGATCTGAAGCTGGTGATAGGTATTTTCATCATGAATAAAATTATTGCGGTGATCGTCTGTGCATTGCAGTTTGATCCCCAGACCGCCGGCGAGCAGATCGTCATCGGCGATATTCAGGAATGCCTCACCGCCGGGCAGGTGGTCAATATTATTCAGCAGCAGGTAAACCGGAATATCGGACTGAAAAAGTGCCGCCATTTCCAGAATACGGATACGTAATGTGTCAGCCAGCGATTTCCGCTCGGTCAGCGGGGCATACAGCAGTGTACCGATATCCGCACACAAAATAATCCCGTCGATACCGGGATAACGGCGGTGCTTGCGGATAAGAGCGTACAATTTCTGCCGTGCATTACCGGCATCGTCACTCTGTCCGTGCATCTGTACCCATTCTCCGGCGGTATCAATATACACGGCGCGCTCTGTCAGCCACCAGTTACAGTCAACCGTCGGGCCGATATCGGTTGTGCGGGATAACCCGTACTGCTCGGACAGCAGGAACTGCTCGCCGCTGTTATAAATAACGGAGGTTTTGCCGCATCCGGCGGGACCCATCACCACAAACCAGGGCTTGTTGTTGATGTATTCACGGCTGAGATGGATTTTCATCCGTTCGCTGCGGGTTTTTTTGCCCGCCAGCGCAATAAACTGCAGTGTCCGGATAGCATCGGTAAAACGGGCAGTGACCCGGTCAAGCTGGATAATCTTCTTTCTCGGCTTCGGCAGCGGTGTCCGCAGAAACCGGAACAGACGGCTGAACAGGAAAGCCACAAACGGCCACAATGCCCAGAAAAGAATAACAGCGATAATAATCTGGCGTACCAGCACGCGGGCCAGCGGGTAAAAGTTGCCGATGGCAACCATCGGCCCGACCCACCAGATGATGTAGCTGAGAACCAATGCAATGATAAGGATGATAAATCGTCTGATCATAATACGTCCTTGTATACCGTTACTTCATCCATGCCGGGAGCACAGGCGGTTCCGCTGAAGTGTTGTCATTATGATTACCCGCTGACGGTGCCGGGGTCCCGTTCAGTACCGCCGGAACATCGCCGTCCTGATAGCCCTGCATGGCCTGTTCCGCGTCGCGTTTACCGATTTTCCATAAGATATCGACACGGCGGTTACGTTTGCGGCCTTCATCGGTGGTGTTATCCGCGATCGGATCGCTTTCCCCCCGGCCTGTCGCGGTGATTTCGCGGTTGTGAGTCTGATTAATCATGGTATTGGTCCGCAGAATATCGGCGACCACCACCGCACGGGCCTCTGACAGCTTCAGGTTATTATTGGCGGAGGTTTTGCGGAACGGGGTGGCATCGGTATGGCCGATAACTTCCAGATCTCCCGGCCATGGCGCGAGGGCGGCCCCCAGACGCTCGATATTACGTTTGCTGAGGAAGTCTTCCGTCAGTTCGGATTTACCAGTCAGGAACGCACCGTCAGAGGTGAAGATCAGCAGCCAGCCGCGCGGATCTTTACGGACTTCCAGCCAGCCTTCGCTTAAGATTTGGGTCAGCGGGTTCGGCAGCGTTTCCATAATATTGATTTTGCGCGGCTCCGGCGGAACCCA
Organism: Morganella sp. GD04133; assembly: GCF_029835375.1. Classification (NCBI taxonomy): domain Bacteria; kingdom Pseudomonadati; phylum Pseudomonadota; class Gammaproteobacteria; order Enterobacterales; family Morganellaceae; genus Morganella; species Morganella sp. GD04133. The sequence continues at coordinate 4,492 of NZ_JAODZS010000009.1, forward strand.
TGCCAGAATGTCATTGCGGATCTGGCGCGCCTGTTCATGGAGATACCAGGCGGAAATACCGTAGGCGATAACGGCCAGGATAAGCCCGGTAATGAGGATACGCAGTGCGGTGATAAACCGGCGTTTCGGTGGTTTGACGTTTTCCGCACGGACATCGGATAAGAACAGCGTGGTATTTTGTGCATAGAGCAGGCCGCTGAGGTGATTGCGCAGATCCATCAGCAATACGGCCCCGCGATCGAGCATCCGGTATTTACCTTCAAATCCCATGGACAGGATCAGATAATAGAACTCCAGCACATCATGGTTATCCTGCGGATTGCTGATGTATTCTTTCAGATGCTCAAAACAGTTTTCGCCGCCCCAGGCATCTTTATGGAATTCCACCAGCAGGCTCAGTCCCGTCATCTCCTCTTTTACCATGTCATTAAAAATACCGTCGGTATAGGTACAGATAAGATAAGAGAGGTGGTTGATCTCCTCCGGCGGGAATCCTTGTCTGCGCAGATCTTTGCGGAAAAATTCCAGTTTCCGGACGATCTGGAGGCGGGCGCAGACAAAATCGGTCTGCGGCTCATTACGGAACCACTCAATCTGCAACAGCAGCGGCATCCCGGCTGAAATATAGGGGTTATGCCAGAGACCGAACAGCGATGTGTTTTGTCCGGTGGTACGGACGCTCTGCTGACGTTCCCGGTGTTGTGCGGGGCGCATCGGCGGAAGCGGATTCTGTTTTCTCTGAGCCGGGTTCGCAGATGACTGCGGGGGATCTTCATTGGCCGCCGTGAATTCCGGCAGATCGTCATCCTGCGGTTGTGTGCTGCCCATCCCCCGCATACCGGCCGGAATGATACCGCCGATGGATGCGGCGGTGCTTTTGGCCTGCCATATCGGGTTGGTTAACGAGTGTTCGGCCTGTTTCATGCCTGTACGGGCCGCAGATATGGCACTCCTGATCTGGCGTTCAAACTCATTCATCCTACTCTCCCCTGACGTAAGCCCCACGCCTCAAAACGTAATCCGGGGAAATCACCGACAATACTCAGTGCTGCGGCACTGCCGGACAGCATATCTCTGTACATCGGGTCCGCATTATCCACCTCAAAATAAACACTGTTCGGGTAATACGGGATGTGACGCGGCGGTGATGACATCGGGGTGATACGCACACCCGGTAACTGCAGGTCGATAAGCTGGACAATTTTTTCCACCGGCGCCAGTTTGGTCTGGGCAGGGAAATAACTTCTCATGGTATCGCCCGGCAGCTCTGCACTGACGATAAAGACCAGTTTTTCCAGACGTAACTGCGGATCATTCTGGTACAGATAGATATTGTCGCCGCGCTCGATAAACGGCAGGGCGATAGCAGGTGCCTCAATGACCAGTGACAGGGCACGGCGCAGCGCGGCAAACAGGCTGAAATACGCATTCTGCGGCTCATTGTGTGAATAGTGGAAATCCTGGTGCAGCGAAGTATTTTCTTTACCCGGGATAATGCTCAGGCGTCCCAACAGGCCCAGCAAGGTAAAAAACAGCCGCTCCGGATGAACCTGAGGCTGTGCCAGCAGGTGAGCCAGGCGCAGATGGTACTCACTCAGTGTCTGTAACAGCAGGAGTTCCAGTAATTCAGTCAGTCCTCCGGTGGTCAGCGGCACATCAGGGCGGTAAACACTCTCCAGCCGCTGTACCATCAGACCGAGCAGTTCGGTGACGGCACTTTTCAGCCAGCCGCAGGCACGGAAATCGAGCATCGGCGGCAGGAATTTATCATCCAGTATCAGGCGGCCGTCACGGGTTCTTTCGGTGATCCGCGCCACGGGCAGCAGGGATTCCGCATCGCTGATCGCACTCCGGACATTCAGCCGTGTACAGAGATCCCCGAGCTGGAGTGTCGCCATCTGCGGCGTACCTTCGGAGGCCAGACCGGCGTTGCGGTCACGGATATCGGCATTAATCACACTGAAGCGGCTCTGTCTCTTGCTTTGTGACAGGTCGATAAAGGTATTCCCCGGCATATCCATCAGGACGGAGAGACAGATAATTTGTCCCTGGCAGTCCGGACCCGGATCAAACGGCGGCGGCAGCGGGTCGTCACCGCCGGGATCAAACGGGGTGCCGTCAGGAAAAACACCACAGGCACGGGTCAGGGCGATTTTTCCCTGATCGAGTAATCCGGTGTCGAGATGTATCTGACGAAAACCCCAGGCAAGAGCATCTGTGCTGCGGATACGCATATCCGTAAAATGTTCGAAATACCGCTCCTGCTGCTGAAAATGCTGAGGTTCCATCAGCATCCCTTCAACCCAGGCTACACGCTGTTTTAACAACATAATTATGTCCTCAGTTCCGTCCTCAGGCGTGGTGTCAGGGCTTATCTGAAACAGGTATCTTCATCTGTGTCAGACTGCGCTCCCGGACCACGACAACAACATTTGAATTTTTATTAACTTCCGTATTAATCAGTACAGTGTTTTTATTTTTTCCGGGGATCTGAAACTCCGCGGCCACCAGCAGCCAGCGTGCCGTTTCCTGCGGGATCTCAAACGAATACCGGCGGGATTCACCGGGGCTTAAAATATGCTGCATCTGACGGATCATGACCGGGTCCGGTGCCGTCTCATCGCAGGGGGCATTCCGGTAGAGCCCCGGCGGTATCCAGTCATCCCTGCTGATTTCAAATACACAGACCCGGATCGGTAATGAATTCCCTCTGCTGTCGGTATTCACCCCGGCGGCGGCGTCAATCCGCAGGCTGACGGTTCTGTCCGCCGGCAGCGGTTCCGGTGCGTCCGGCCAGATCAGGCTGCAACTGCTGAGAAGTACAATACCCGGCACCACCAGCAGGCTGCGTATCCATCTGCGGTAATCAGGCATTGATAAAATACTTCGTCTGGCTCGGGGCAATCTGGGTGCCGGGAGCGTTACAGTTATTCGTCATACTCATATCGCCCAGCCGGGTCGCGGGGCTGCCCTGAATAAAGTATTTGCCTGATCCCTGAACCGGCGTCATCTGTGCCGAGTGTGCTCCGGTGGCACCGAGAATAATGCCGGTGGAAATGGTTGATACCCGGATGCTCATCAGGTTCTGCTCGTTACCGCCGCAGCAGAAATAGTTGGCGACATTCGGTATCCCGGTGGTGTTCGGTGCGATATTGGGTCCCGGGATCGGGATCATCGGTTCGCACCCTGAAAAGCTGATACCGCCTGCCCGTGTGTTTGCTGCTGTCATGTGATCACCCCATATGTACCTGGCCGCCATCAATACGAAGGACGGCACGTGATGTGATAGCGCCGATTTCATTGTCCAGAACCATGCTTTTTTCAGCATGCTGGGCAATGTGACCGGCTTCGGTGGTATCAAGATTCTCAACCTTTTTGTGCGCATTCTCTGCACTGACAAACAGAGAGCCGACAATCTGGCGCAGTGTCTGTGCAACCCATTTTGAGGTGTGTGATACCAGGGAAAAACGGGCGGTTTTCATGGTGATACTCTCCGTTCCTTCCAGTGCCAGTGACGGCGCGCGGATATGCAGCGGGGTATCCTGAGTGCTGAGTGTCAGCGGGGCGGAGGCGGCGTGCCGTTCCAGAACCGACAGCACATAGGCGCTGTCACCCTGAACCATGGCACAGACCAGATCGCCTTTTTCCGGGACAATCAGGCACCCGGCCGCGACAGTCACGGCGGAATACGGATGTGACTGCAACAGCAGTCCGCCGTTATCGCCGGCAATAAGCCGTGTTGCGGCGATCACCGGGGTTTCCGGCGCGGAAAAAAGCGGTCTGCCGGATAAAACCGGTGTATCAGTATGATGTATTGTGTCAAACATAACGGCTGGCTCCTGGGGGTAAACGGGGGGACCCGGTGTCATCTTTCACGCCGGGCTGATGCCGGGCGTACCATAAATCAACGGATGCCAGCAGAGGCTCATCCGATTTCTGTCCGCGATCGGTCAGCCCGGTTTCCGCACCGTGCAGGCGGACTTTCTGTATCACCGCACTGTGCAGCGGCGTTTGTTTAAGCTGACAAAAACGCATATCGGTGCGGGTTAATGTGGTGTCATCCAGAATGCAGAGTGTGAGCACCGCGCGCACCAGAACGGCGGAAATCAGTTGTGCGCCGCTCAGGTCACACTCATACAGCTCAGTATCCGTAAACTGGGCGCAGGTCAGTTGCGTGCCGGTCAGTGTGCAGTCGTGCAGTGATCCCTCATTGAACTGGGCGTAATGCAGATTACTGTTGTCGAAACGGCACTGTTCCAGCCGGGATTTGGCAAACCCGGCGGAGGTGAGATTCAGTTTCCGCAGATCGGCACGTACCAGATGACAGTTCTGCCAGACCAGGATGTCGCATTCATTGCCGGTAAACTGACAATCGGTCAGTGTGCTGTTACCGGAAACCAACCGGGTAATCTGCGCACCGGTACAGCGGAATTGTGTCAGGGTGCAGCCGAACCAATTGCTGTCCTGTACGAGGCCGCCTTCGGTATGCCAGTGACTGATCTCACAGTCATTCGCCGACCAGTAGCTCAGACTGACCTCTTTCCAGGTACTCTCACTGAGCCTGCCGCCGGACATCATGCAGCGCTCCGACAGGCACTTGTCCGCACTCAGCGACTGTATGGTGGTCTGCTGAAAAGAGACACTGAGCAGACCGCATTCTGCCAGCGTGATGGTGTCTATCTCACACTCAATAAACGTGCAGGAATTTAACAGGCTTTTACTCAGTGAAACGGCGGCGAATTTACAGCGCAGAAAACAGAGCTGATGCGCCTGCACATTATCCGTGCTGAGATGCTCAAAGCGGCAGTCTGTAAAATGCAGATGTGACAGGGTGTCATCTTTCAGTTGTAACTGACTGAAATGCTTATCGCGGATCAGTTTTACCGGCTGCAAATCCATAATCTGTTTTGCGGTTTCGTTCATTCAGACCTCCTGTCAGACACTGAGCCGGAAGCGGCGCGGTAACAGATGGACGCCGTCCATCAGACATAAATCAAAGCGGGTGCCGGAATTGCCGTACATCATGGCCAGGTTTGCCCCGGCGAAATTGCACTGACGAAACGTACTGTCACGGAGATCGGCGTTATAGAGCATGGCCTGCTGGAGACTGCTTTTGATAAAAGAGGCGTGGATCATTACCGCATCTTTCAGGCGCATCCCGGCCATATCACAGTGACTGAACACGGCACCGGTCAGATTGCTGCCGTCGGCACAGGTTTCGATCAGTTCGCATCCGGTAAAGCGGCACTGGTTTAACCCGGCATTGCTGAAACCGGTTTTATTCAGGCGGCAGCCGGTAAAGCTGCTGCCGGAAAAATCGCTGTACTGACCGGATGTCACACTCTCCAGAACGGAGTCCGTAAATGAACACGCTGTCCAGTTGCCGCCAATCAGGGAGCTTTTTGTCAGACTGCACCCGGTGAAGCGCACACCGGCGGCCCCGGTCTTATCGGCTATCAGGGATGTCAGCGTGCATTGCCGGAAGTCTGAATGCGTCAGCCCGGCATGTGACAGCATTGCGCCGCTGATGTCACACGCCGTGAATTCGCAGCGGATTATCTGTGTGTCATTAATCAGGCATTTCGTCCAGGTGCTGCGGGTGAAGACTGTTTTTTCCAGCAGGCAGTCATCCAGCGTCAGATTTTCCCAGCCGGTGCCGGTAAATGTACTTCCGCTCAGATTACTGAGCTGAAAGCGGCCGCCGGTCAGCTGTGAACCGGTTATCACCGCCCCGGCAAACAGGCTGGATGTAAACCGGCAGTGTTCAAAGCTGCACTGTGTCAGTTGTGATTCACTGAAATCACACTGATTAAAATGGCAGTGTTTAAAGGTTTTTCCCTGCAATGTTGTGTTGGCAAATGAGAGCGAGATAAAGTCCCGGCTTTCGGTTACCGCATCGCAATCCGGCGCGGGCTGCACTGTTTTCCGGTGCAGCGTATCGCTGACCGGTACGGCGGTTTCCTGCTCCGGCGGCAGGGCGAAGTATTGCTTCTGGTTCTCTTCATGAAGCGCAATCGCGTTTTCCACATCCTGATAGAACGTATCGGTATCCTGTTTTGTCAGAGGACGGGCAGTGTAGCGCTGAGAATCCGGGTGCTCCGCCATATCGCGGATCACATTAAAATGACTGTTTTCCGGCATCAGTTCGCGGTCGCGGAGAAATTCAAAATTAGCGGTATCCGTCCGGCTGCGGCGCTGATACACATCCTGATAATGTGTCAGCGGTCGTTCCGTACCGTCATTATCCAGTGCGGCCAGCAGTGTGACCGCAGGGGCGGCAAACAGATGCGGCAACGGAATACTGCCGGTAAAGACCATCAGGCAAAGATCATCATCCGGCAGCAGCCACAGGGTCTTTTTCTCCAGCGTGATCTCTTCTGCGGTTGCCGCGTCTTTACCAAATACCAATGCTCTGGCACGCACTGCCGGGAAGGTACCGGAAATTACCGCGTCATCCGGCCGGAAGCCGTACAGTTCAAACGGCACGCTGCGCGGCCACTGAGCGGCGGAAAGCTGCTGCTGCGGCGGCGCCATCTGAAAATAACGGCGGTCAATGGCAGGCGGCAGACCGGGAAACCAGCTTTCCATATACTGTTTGTCTGTCATCACGTGAGCCACGGCATCAAGGTGTCTGCGGCGGACATAAAAATCCGGCGGCACCGGCGACGGTGCGGCCAGGTTAATATAAGGGTCTGCGGCTCCGTCGGCACGGGCTTCTCTCAGCACCGGGCGTGTACCGCGGCGGGCATTTTTACCCAGCGGTTTTTCTTTGCAGTCGCTGCCGCCCGGCGCTTCGGTGTGATCCATTGCAACGCGGGTAAACGGGTCTCCCTCAAGACGCCACGCCCGGCTGAGCGACCCGACCCGGACGGCAACATCCAGCGCCGTCAGTGTCTGCCCGGTGCCGGCATGACCGGCAAGGATATATTCGGCATGCGGTTTCGGCTCAGCAGTATCTAACATACGGAAGGAAAGGGGGGCAGACTTCCATGCCTGCCAAATCTGTGCTTCAGTGACAAAGTGATCAGGGGCGGATAAATAACTGCCCGCAATCACACTGATACCTGACCGGCACTCCCTGCCAATCTGGTAGCTGTTTCTGAGTACAGCAAGTTGCTGAGGACGAATAATACGCATCATACTTCCCTTTAATTTTTGCTCTGCATGCCGACCGTTTTCAGGTCAATGCCGGTATCGGAATAACTGGCGCCGGTATAACTGAAAGAGAATCCGGTGACGGAGATACCGGAGCCTTTCGCTGAAATATCACTGCCGGTCACACTGACAGAACTGCCGGTGGCTGATACATCGCTGCCTTTCACCCCGACGCTGCTTCCTGTCGCGGAAACGGAAGAGCCGACCGCAGAGACACTGTTTCCGGTGACACTGGTGCTGCTGCTGGTGGTGCTGACACTGACCCCGGTGACACTGGTACTGCTGCCGGTGGTACTGACACTGACACCGGTGCTGGAGGTGCTGCTGCCTGTGGTGCTGACACTGGTGCCGGTATGGGAAAGACTCGATCCGGTGGCACTGTAGCTTTGGCCGGTTTTGGAGGCGGAGCAGCCGGTCATACTGGTGCTGAAACCGGTGAGGCTGTGTGAACTGCCGGTCATGGAACTGCTGGTACCGGTCATACTGGTGCTGCACCCGGTCCGGGAGTTGCTGATGCCGGTTGAGGAATCACTGCTGCCGGTGAACGATATGGATTGCCCGGTAAAGGACGTGCTCACCCCGGTAAACGATGTGCTCACCCCGGTAAAGGAGGTGCTGACACCGGTAAGGCCGATACTGGCACCGGTCATACTGATGCTCAGGCCGGTCAGACCGACATTGATACCGGTGGCACTGAAATTAAAACCGGTGAATGAGAAATTGACCTCTTTATAAGAGACATGATTTTTAAACCAGTCTGTCGCGGTGCGCTTCACCACCTCATAGCGATCCTGGCCGGTGGTGGAGGAGGCGTTACGCTCAACGGTATACTGCATATCGCGTTCGGCGTGGATCATCACCCGCTCATTGTAGCGTTTATCATCAAAGGTGATCTGGCTGGCATGCTGCGGCATACCGTGACGCAGAGAACGGGAGACCAGACCGGAATAGTTGATATGCTCCGGTAACTGATACGGCGGCGGATTCTCGCCGTTATAGACAATACCGGTAACCATCGGTCTGTCCAGATCACCGTCAATATAGGTTACCAGCACTTCCTGGCCGACTCGGGGCATCGCCAGCACACCCCAGCCTTTACCGGCCCAGCCCTGTATCACCCGAATCCAGCAGGAACTGTCCTCTTCGGTGGTTTTGTAGCGATCCCAATGGAAATGCACACGGATACGGGCATATTTATCGGTATGAACCTCAGAATCCGGCGCACCGACCACGGTCGCGCTCTGAATTCCCGGGATCTGCGGACGCGGTGTCCGGCAGAGCGGACGGTAAACCTCATCATCATTCAGCGCGCGGAACCGGCAGGAGACTCTGCGTCCGGTACTGCTGCTGTCCGGCCCGTCCTGGATAAACGTATAATCACAGCCGAGCACTTTAAATCCCCGGTTACGGGTTGAATCCGGGTGCTGATTCAGCTCAAACGTGTGGCCCGGTTTCAGGCCGGTGGCATTACTCTCACCCTGTAAAATCTGGTTTTCACAGCGGAAAGCCTCCAGACGTTTGCGGGCGATTGCTTCCCCCTGCTGCACATCATCATAACCGGCGGCATAGTCATACCATTCCAGCGGAATACCCTGTAAATGCGGGCGTTTTTCTTCCGCCTGCGTCTGAAGGGAGTGACGTGGTTTGAGAAAATCGAAATCGCGCAATACCACTTCACTGGCGTGTATCCGGCGGTTACGCCGGATACGCTGGATACCTTCGCGGATAGCCCGGTGCTCTTCGCTGTCCGGCAGGAAACTCAGTGAGTCATAACCGTCACTCAGCGGTTTGAATTGCTGGTGGTCGGTGATCACCATGACATCCCGGTTGTCACTGTGGTCGATGTAATACCAGAGCCCGGCATCTTCCATCAGACGGCTGACAAAACTGAAATCGCTTTCGCCGAACTGGACGCAGTACTCTTTATCCGGATACGTGCCTTCTGTTTCAATGCGGTAATCCGCCACATTGTAACGGGTAAATATCTCTTCAATAATGGTGAGTACATTGCGGTGCTGGAAGATACGGCAGTTGCGGTTCTGCATCAGAAACCATAACCAACTGCGCAGTTCCAGATGATAAACATACTGATCCTGATGCTGCCCCTCATCACCCCCGGCCACCACCCGGGCAGTGAATGTGCGGCGGCTCTGATCCGGTTGTTCAACAGAAATAAGCGCCTTTTCACCGAGCAGTTCCCCGATATCCAGATCAGGATCCGGTACCTGAAATGTCAGGCGGTAAACCGGGTCCTGCGAAAGATGTTCCTGCGCGGTAAAGCTGAGCGGGAAGGCATCGATCCCGTTGAGCTTCTCATTATCAATTTCAATCAGGGGCATAACACTCATCCTTTCATTGCATATCGGGTTAATTGCATCAGGCTGCGGTGGTATACAGGGACTGAATCCGGATTGTCCCGTCCGGTTTCAGCCAGCCGCTGCGGCCCAGTTTTCCGCTGCCGGTGTGACCGGCCATATCAGGGGAAGTCCGGATAAGCAGCTTCACGTCCAGTACCCGGCGGTGTGAGACAAAATCGTTGCAGATAGCCACCAGAACGTTCAGACGTTCACTGCCGCGCTGGAACAGGTGATAGTGCTGACTGCCCACCGGGCCTATCTGCACATACAGGTTGTGTTCAACATCAAAAAACCGTTTTCCGGCGCGGGTTTTGCCGAGACGTCCCATTCTCTGGCTGGCGGTATTCTGCGGATCATCAATCCACATTCCCCGCCGCGCCTGAACGGTAACCGGCACGGCAAAATAGTGTGTCAGCAGTGACTGTAAGTTTTTCAGGATGCTCCGTCCGGGCAGGTAGCAGCCGGGAAATGCCTGCCGGAGCCGGTGAATGTGGTCACCGGCAGAGAGTTGCGGTGAAATCCCGGTGACCTGATTCATCCGTTGCTGAAAGGCATTTTTGTTGTTTTTGTCATGGCCGGCCGCGACATGCAGTTGTGTCTGCGCGCGGTAGGAAAACAGCGCCAGGCGATGGCTGATCAGCGCTGAGAAATCCTGGAAAGCATGACTGCGGCGCGTCAGCAATTCGGTACGGGCATGCTCGGTAATGTGAATCGGCAGCGGACCATACGGGGCGAACATCCCGAAATGGCGGCACCAGACGGTAATTTCAGCGGCGCTGGTGACCGGATCGGCGGACTGGCGGATATCCGCCACTTCGCGCGGGGCGAAGCCAGTATCTGCCGTCTGGATTATCCGCAGCCGGGCGGGGGTGCTTCCGCGTACCACGCCGTTTGCCGCGAGCGCCGGGCTGACCCGTTCAATGCGGCGCATGACTTCGGCGAAATCCTGTCTGGCGCTGAGACCGTTGATGCGGAGCGGTGTTTTATCTGCCATCAATCGGCTCCCATTGTGCAAGCGGTTCACCATCAACGTTAAGCTGCATACGCAGCGTCTGCCCCAGTTCGCAATACTCCGCGAGCGCATGGTGAAGGATACGGGCAAACAGCCACGCACCGCGGTCACTGTGATGATTACCGCGCAAATCGATGCTGATTTCAGCCCCGCGGCTCCAGGCGAGCGGTCCGGGCAGCGGGTTGCATTCAAAACGGTGTGAAATAACGGCGTGCCGCAGACTGTCTATCCTGCGCTGCTGACGGCTGTCATCCGGCGGACAGAACAGGGAAAGCCATTCTCTGAGTAGCTGGCTGTTATCCGGAAAATCCGGCAGGGCGTAGCGCAGCGGATTGACAGAGAGCAACTGGAGTACTTTCCACGCCTGTGTGCTGCACGGTACGCCCTGCGGACGGGACGGCGTGCGCAGGATTTCCACCGGGCCTACCGGCAGGGCGGTATCCGGCCGGAACACCGGCTGCTGCAGGCGGGCAGGATCCAGATGGCGATCACACACCAGTGCTTCAATGCTCAGGGAACGGACACTGTCCGGCGAAAAATTATCGGGACCGGCGGAGAGTGAGATAAACAGGCTGTCTTTCGGCATAGCCGGTGCGCTGTCATATTTGTCTTCTGTCACTCTGCGGACACGGCGCAGGCTGTAACCGGCGGAAACCGGCGGTTCGTCAAAGCGCGCATAGCCGTGTAGCGGGGAAAACGGCACATAGCCTTTATCTGCCAGCAGGCCGTCCACCTGTAACAGATGATGGATTTCATAAAGACCGGGGTTGAGTTTATCGACGATAACCGGATATTCGGTATGCTCGCCATTGACCAGCACCGGGCTGCACCGGCGGCGCGATAAATTAATCACCGGGGTGGAAAACAGACGGAAATCGTCCTTGCTGACATTACCGGTTAACTTGACCGGTGTTTTATCCAGCACAAAAATCATGTTGAATTCCGTGCACTTATCGCCCGCCTGTAAAAACGGCATCAGGCCGTGCAGTTCAATACTGAAAAAGCGGGACGGGGCGGCAAAATATTCCCGCAGCAGGCGGCTGCCGGGCAATTCCCCGCTGACAGCCGGTAATAATGCATCTTCTGCCTGTAATCCGGCCTGGCGGATCTGTCCCGGGTTCAGCAGATGCATGTGCGGCGTTTTATTATCCTCCCGGCACCACAGGATCACCCTCAGCGTATCACTCTGGATAGCGGTCAGCAGGTGGTTGGCGTGTACGACATCGCCCGCAAACGTCAGTGTCATCGGCGAGAAATTCAGTTCAGATAATGAAACAACGCCCTGTGTGTTCATCGTCAGCGAGATGTGCGCTCTGCCGTCCTGCATGCATTGCAGAACGGACTGCGGCAGTTGTGCTGACGGGGTGGTGGCGCATTCGGCATGCGCGATCACCAGCGGCTGGATATTCAGATCACGGCCGGTGGTAAAAGTGGCATTGCGGAATCCCGGCGAGGTATCGTGAAGTGTCAGTTTACTGCCGCGGGGCAGAGTGACATCCGAATGCCACTGCGGGGACGTCAGATCCGGTTCCACTGCGATGGTGGCGATGGAGGGCAGCGGGGTGAACCAGTAAGGTGCGAGGCGGTTTATCATCTGAATAGCCACTTCCGGCTGTTCATTATTGAGCCGCTCATGCACACGGGCGCTGAGAAATGCAGTGCCTTCCAGCAGGCGTTCGACAAAAGGATCAAGCACGCCGTCCGGCATCATGCCGAGATGCTGTGCCACCTGGGGATTGGCTTTGGCAAACAGCAGCCCCTCCTCCCGCAGGAAACGCAATTCCTCGTTGTATAATGTCAGAAAACGGTCACTCAGCATAAGGGTATCCTGTCGTTCAGATTAGTGTGCCGGATCAGATGACACGGACACTGCCGTATGAATAATCCAGGGCGATACGTAAATTCATGGACAGATCGTCATCCGGTAAATTGGTTTTGGCATAAATGTCGAAAAGCAGTGCCAGGGTCCAGGTTTCATTTTTATTCACAAACGGTGTGACCCGGATTGAGCGCGGATCCAGTCTCGGTTCAAATGTGGCAATGATTTGCTGTATTTTTTTTGCCAGCACTATCGGATCAGTATTGACAGGCACTTTCGCACTGAGTGTCGGCAGTCCGTAATTAATCACGGAATTCATACAGTAGGTTTTTTTATCTAATGCTAATGAGGCGCTGTGTGCAGCATCATTTAATAACAACTCAATATCGCGTAATAAAACATCACGCCATTGCGGTAAATGTATTCTTCGTCTGTTCAGACTTAATTTATCAAATAACATTGGCGCTGATGATTTCATATTTCAGTTTCCGTAAAGGGAAAACCATACCCCGATACATTATTTATCCGTCTTACAGACAAATAATAATCGTGACATAGTTTTCCTGTATTACAGCCGGTTAAATACGGGCGTTTGCCTTCAGGTCATAGCCTGCTTTAATAACGGCACCCATAGAACCATCATTTTTCTGTTCTTTATATTCCACTTCGATGCGGGCAAAGTTCAGACTGATAACATCGGTCGGCAGTACCGTATCCGCATCCACTTTAGTTTGCGGATCAAGCGGCATATTACCGACAGTTTTAAAGGTTGAGACCAGGCAGTTACTGAATGTGACGGTCATAAAATCCTGCTGACCTTTGCCGGATTTACGGCACACCAGTTTTGCCTGCGGAATATGTTCCCCGGTCGCACACATCAGAAACAGTTTTGGTGATGCTTTGTTACTGACCATGCGGAATTCAAAGTCTTTCATTTCCACTTTCCCGGAGCCGCCGCCACTGCCGAAACCCCAGCGTCCGGCGTTCTCTTCTGACCATTGCCAGGCCTGAAGCTGGATCCAGCCGCCATATTGCTGATCCGGAGATTCGCCTTCAACACCTTCAATTTTTAAAAAATAATCGACTAATGCTGTCATTTAATTCACTCCTGCATTGATATTACGACAATTAAATATATTTAGGATATAAAATATAAACATCATGTTCTCGTCCCTGAGAATGTATCTCCTGATGGAAAAACAGATACTCATTCGTGCTCAGCAATAAATCTTTTATTTATTATTTTCTTTACTTGAAGGTAATTTAGAGACCAGGCGTAATGACACCGTCATACCTTCCAATTGATAATGCGGGCGTAAATAAAAATGTGCTTTATAAAAACCCGGATCATCTTCGACATCTTCCACATGAACTTCAGCAGCGGCTAACGGCCGTTTTGCTTTTGTGGCTTCCGTGGAAATAGTCGGGTCACCGTCAACATATTTCATCAGCCAGTCATTCAGCCAGACCTGCATATCATCCCGTGAACGGAAAGAACCGATTTTGTCGCGCACAATACATTTGAGGTAATGCGCAAACCGGCAGGTGGCAAAAATATACGGCAGACGGGCGGATAATTTCGCATTCGCCGTGGCGTCCGGATCTTCATAAATGACCGGTTTGTGCAGTGTGCAGGAGCCGATAAAGGCCGCGAAGTCAGAATGTTTGCGGTAGACCAGGGGTAAAAATCCGGCATTGGATAATTCATTTTCACGGCGATCGGAAATCGCAATTTCAGTCGGACAGGTCAGCTCATAACCGCCTTCGTCTGACGGGAATGCATAAGCCGGTAATTCTTCCACCGACCCGCCGGATTCAATCCCGCGGATACGTGAGCACCAGCCATACTCCGCAAACGCCCGGTTGATATTCACACCCATTGCATAGGCCGCGTTTGTCCAGCTGAAGTCATTGACATCATACGGATTCACGACTTCTTCAAAGGCGAAATCCTCAATCGGGTTGGTTTTCTCGCCATACGGCAGACGGGAGAGAAAACGCGGCATGGTCATTACCAGATAGCGGGAGTCGTTGCTGTCACGCAGACGCCGCCATGTCGCATATTCCGGTGTGGTGAAAATCTTGCCGATATCACGCGGGTTCCCCAGTTCCTGCCAGTTATTCATCTGCATGATGGACGGTGCGGCGGAGGTAATAAACGGGCAATGTGCCGCTGCGGCAATTTTGGAAATTTCTGTCAGCAGGGAGACACTTTTATTACTGTGATCAAATTCAAAGTCACCTATCATGCAACCGAACGGCTCACCACCAAACTGGCCGTATTCCTGTTCATAGACCGCTTTGAAGATCGGGCTCTGATCCCAGGCGGATCCCCGGTAGCGGCGGAGTGTTTTGGACAGTTCATCTTTGCTGATATTTAATACACGGATTTTCAGGGTTTCACTGACATCCGTATTATCAACAAGGTAGCTGAGTCCCCGCCAGGAGGATTCCAGTTTCTGATACTCTTTGTTGTGCAGTATCCGGTTCATCTGGGCGGATAATTTATCGTCAATTTCCGCGACCATGGATTCAATGGTCAGCACCACATCCCGGCTGACTTTTACTTTGCCGAAATTGGCATATTCCGCCAGGGTATTGATGGCACTGCGGACGGCGACAGAGGCTTCCGTGGTGCTGGGTCTGAATGAACGCTGTAACAGAATATCTAACTCACTCTGTTCAGCGGGGGCGGTTAATACCGCCTTATCCGCAGCGTTCGTACTTTGGGTTAATTGTTCGCTCACTCGTCGTTCTCCCCGTTCGCGTCAGTCATATCCGATCCGGCAGCGGCAACAGTGGCTTTCGCATCATTCGCCAGGCGGACTAAGAAATCGGGCTGTTCCAGTAATTGCCGGATCACATCCTCTGCACTGGATTTTCCGTCCATATAGGTGATCAGATCCGTCAGATGCGCCCGTGCTTCCAGCAGTTTCTGCATCTGCGGGACCCGTGCGGCAATCGCGCCCGGCTCGAAGTCTTCCATCGACTCAAATTCCAGTTCAATATCCAGCAGCTCTTCCGGATTTTCACTGAGCATGTTTTCAACATAGAAGGCAAGACGGGGGCGGATTGCCCGCATCCGGGAATCAAAATTATCCTGATCAAAAGTGAGGAACTGACGCTCTTCCACTGATGGCAGATGAACGGCGCGATGTCCTGATAAATCGGTCATAACGCCGGTGACAAACGGAAGTTCAACTTTCTTTTGCGAGCCGTAAATCTCGACGTCATATTCAATCTGCACACGGGGTGCATTATTTCTGCCGATAAATTTCTGAGAGCTGATATCTTTGGCCATCTCACAATCCTCATTGCAATAAAGGAAATATTACTTTCCGGTAAATTGTTGTAATGTGCTGACTGACTCCGGAAGGAGTTTTTCAACGATTGAGGCGAAATCCATTCCAATCATTTGTTTGGATCGCTGGATAAATATCGGAACCGGGTGGCTGGGTTCATAACGCTGAAAATAATCAAGTATGCAGTCCAGCATAATTAAGACTTCCTGACGGGAGCGTAAGGTAATATCAGCCATTCTGACCGGTCCGCTTAATGATGCCGTTACCGGTGTTTCCGGATTACTGCCGTCAGAGAGTGATTCCTGTGGTTCTGAATGGGTATCAGTATCCGAAAATGAGGCCAGCTGATTAAGGGTGCTGATACAGCGTGTCAGAAATTGTTTTAACGCGCTGCAGTCGAGAATATAACCGTCAGTATAGTGGTTGGCATACTCTTCGATTTTATCAAGTGACTGTATAACCGATGAAAAATGTCCGGAAATATTACTGATATTGATATCATCACTGTTGGTGAGTGATGTTAATAGTGCACTCAGTGATGTGGCATAATTGTCCCGTATTTCGCCGCTGTCGATGGAGGCGATATCATTCAGGGTATAATGATGATCAGCGGTGATTTTGGTCAGCTTCAGTTCTGAAATGCATTGTGATGCGGATAACCATCCCAGTGCGGCAGCATGACCGCTGCGGATATCACCATCCTCTGATTTCGGATAGAGTAATTCACTGTTATTTTCAATCAGTTCATTCAGGGTTTTTATTCCGCTGAATAATGATGAAATTCCGTCAATATACAGATTTGCCCGTAATGACCACAGCAGGACACGCAGATCTTTATACTGATATAATAATTCACTGGTTTTTTCTGAGATGGTGATCCAGTTAATCTGCGGAAGTTCATCTTCTCCGGATAACGGATTGGCTGATTCTTCAGACTGAGTCAAAATAGCCTCAACCTCGCTGAAAATCGGGTCGAATTCCACACCGTAAATATCGTGATCACTTGTATTCATTATCACATCCCGCGCTATTAACGTCCTGTTTCGTTTTACTCTAATATCGGAGTCTGCTTTTAATAAAGGGACAAATTTAAAATAATGATTATCACCTTGTAGATTTTACGAGGACGAATCTTAATGTGATTTAATTTCACAGGGAATGTTAAATATAAGGATTTGTCTTAAGTTTATGTCGTGTAAGTATAAAAAAATCACCGTAATATTGTCGATAATTCATTTTTTTTCATGAGTTTATTAAGTGTTTTAATGTTGGTTGTCATTTTATGCTCTTGTATTGTGACATGCTGTCTACACGGAAATATCATATTGTCATTACGGGTTACCTGATGTAGTTATATATATTTACTCTGTTATAATCATGTTATACCTTACAATTTAGTTAAAAAAATATAATTATCTTTATATTCAAATAGTATCAGCTCAGCAGAGGTATTGTTATGGGTATCAAAGGGTGTATCGACATCGCATGGGAGTTTTTGCGCCGAATTCCCGAGTATGAGGAAGACTGGAAATTACACTGCAACACATCCGGGACAGATCACTGTCACAACCCGCAAAGACAAACGGCATCCGATATAAATGCGGAAAAAAAATGGGGGTTGTTAAGGTATGTCGATCCTGAGTGTACAGCAGATAATGTTTTCTGGGCGGAAGGGCTCAGCAAACGCTCATTCAGGGTATTGCTGAGTCACGAAGGAAATTTATCGATAGAGAATATCTTAAAGAAAGAGAACATTGATTACAGAACGATCATTTTAAAAAATGGAATATACTGTATTAAAGTATTTAATAATTATAGTTATTTTCAGTTTTTTGTTAATCCCGGAAGTGATACTGAAAATATTTTTAACAGATATATTTATATATCACTTGAGTTAAACGGAAAAAAGCAAAACACCGACATCATTAATGATGTTCTTAATAATAAATCGAAATGTTCATCACTGTCTGAGGATAGCCAATTCTTACTAAGAATTATGGATAGTCTGAATAAAGGCTACTCCCAGCGGGAGATTGCATCACATTTGTTCGGGCAGGAGATGGTTGATAATGAATGGACTCAGGATAGCTGGCTTCGTTCAAATATTCGCTATCGCATAAAAAAGGTGAATGACATTATTAGTCAGGGTTATCTCAATTATATCTGATTATATTCGTTCACATTATTTTTTGAATGATTGATATACCTGTGCTGAACGTCATGTAATTTCGTCTGTAATTTTTTTTGTATAATAAATATACACTGAACGCGGCAAAAAAAGCTGCCGTCAGGCAGCTTCAGGCCGTTGTCAAACCCGCAGGGGTTGGCGGCGACCGACAGAGGTTGTAAAAATAAACCAGGAAAATCAATTTATTGATTTTCGGCTGATAACACAAAGCAGGAAAAACCACGTTTTATCCTGCTTTGTCAGCAATCTCAAGCTGCCGTCAGGCAGCTTTTCCGGGAACGGATGAGGTATCAGAAGTTATAGCGGATACCAATCTGTCCGTTGATTGGTGAATAAACCGCATCACCGGCAATGTGCTGTAATTCCATGAACATATTCACGTTGTTATAGCGGGCATTGAAACCGGCACCGAATTTACCGGTACTGCCGGATAAATCCAGGTTAATCGTGTTATAACGGTTGAACTCAACTTCGTTACCGTCTTCGTACTGGTGATTCCATGCCGCTTTCACATACGGGGAGAACACCAGGCCATTATTAAAGCTGAAGTCTTTACCGGCATTGACACCCAGTTCGCTGGTGAATGAACGCTGATTTTTGATTTCAGCTTCCATTTCATTGCTCAGCGTGATGTTTTTGCTGCCCATCTGGTTATACGCTAACTGACCATACGGAGTGATAAAGATCTGATTACTGAAGGTAAAAGTATAACCGGTTTCCAGTGCCATCCCCCAGACGGAGGTGGAGTATTTGTCACTGCTGACATCATAGCCGTTGGTGGATGTTGTCTTCAGTTTATTATTAAAGTGGTTATATTTCAGTAATGCATCGGCATACCAGCCATTAGTGTTAAGATACGTGGCATAGGCACCGAAGGTATAGCTGTCGATATCACTGGTGCCGGACCAGCTGTTTTTGACGTCACCTTTATCAAATCCGGTGAATCCGCCCATAACCAGCTTGCTGTCACTGTTTAACGCTAACTGATAATCCGCCCCCAGTTCCAGACCGGCGTGCTTGAGTTTGTACTGGATCTGATCTTTATCCACTTTGGTATTGCTGCCGATGCCCTGCATCCAGAGGCCGTTCTCAATACTGTCACTGGTACGCAGCATATGCAGACGGGCACGCAGGTGATCCACTTCGTTGTTGTACATCAGCTGCGGCGCACTGGACAGTGCGAGTACCGCACGGGCACTTGGTGTCAGGCGATCGGTCGCGGTGAATGACCAGGTGGTGTCATTGCCGGCACCGGTACGGGTCTGAATATTATGGATGTAGGTACCGGCATCCATCAGATCGAGAATTTTGCCGTCCGCATCCTTCATACCAAATACCGCATTGCTGTCACCGTTCACGTTTTGCACATACGCAAAATCAGCAGACTGAGGGCGGTTCAGAACCGCTTCTTTACCGGTGTCCCGCTCAATGATGGTGACATAGTGCTGGCCATACGCATTTTCAGTGTTGATAAAGTCAGAATTACCATTGAGGATATTGCTGTTCATGGTGAAATCTAACGTGGTGTTATCATACTGAGCCGGATCATTGTTACCCAGGTTATTGATATTCATCTGAGTATGACCGGCCGGGTTGGTCCGGTGGTCAAAATTCACCGCTGCTTTGCCGTTTAAAGTACCGATAGTGACGGCATCGTGCTCCTGAGTACCTTCATAAACAGTGACCGTGCTTTTGCCTTTGGTCTGGCTAAGAGCAAGATCTTCCACATACGCACCATTGGTGGTGGCAGCATACAGATCCAGATGGTTTTTACCGTTAAAGGTGGTTTTGCCGGTCGCTTTACCATTAGCCTCAACGATCATATCGATATCGCCATTGAGGGTGTTATTTTTCGCTTCACCGCCATTTTCAACGGTTAAGTGAGAATTACCGGTCAGAGTGTTATCGGTGGCCAGACCGCCTTTTTTAATCACCTGGTTAACGTTGTTCAGCTCGTTGGTGGTTGCTGTGCCGCTGACAATCTGCACTCCCGGTTTTTTGGCATCGGTATTATTAATGGTGTTGTTAACAGCGGTACCGTCAACATACTGATCACCATCGGTGATGTCATTTTTAACCCCGGCCATGCCGTCTTTCTTAACAATCTGATTGGTATTAATCAGTGTGTTATTGTCGGCGGTGCCGCTGATAACCTGCTCACCACGTTTATCGGCACTATTGGTGATAGTATTGTTTTCGGCAAAACCATCCACATACTGACTGCCGTTGGTAATGTCGTTTTTAATACCGGCAGTGCCGTTTTTGCCGACAAACTGATCGGTTTCGGTCAGTTTGTTATTATTGGCGGTGCCGTTGATAACCTGCTTACCACGGTTAGCGGCTTTGTTAGTGATGGTATTATTTTCTGCATAACCATCAACATACTGGCTGCCGTCAGTAATATCGTTTTTAACGGAGGCGATACCCTCTTTTTCAACGTGCTGATCAGTGTTGCTCAGGGTGTTATCTTCCGCTTTACCGCGCACAACCTGGACACCGTGCTCAGCACCGGTATTATCGATAACGTTTTTAACGGCAACGCCGGTTTTTTCAATAACCTGATCGGCATTTTTCAGTGTGTTGTCAGTGGCTTCGCCGCTGATTAACTGAAGGCCATGTGTTCCGGTGGTGTTATCGATGCTGTTTGTGGTGGCTTTGCCGCTGATAACCTGATTACCGTTGGTGATGCTGGTATTAATCGCTTCACCTTTGACAAATTGATCGCTGTTACGGAGTGTATTATTTTTGGCAACACCGCCGGAAGAGATATCCTGATCCGCGTAATCAAAGGTG
Organism: Morganella sp. GD04133; assembly: GCF_029835375.1. Taxonomy (NCBI): domain Bacteria; kingdom Pseudomonadati; phylum Pseudomonadota; class Gammaproteobacteria; order Enterobacterales; family Morganellaceae; genus Morganella; species Morganella sp. GD04133. The sequence continues at coordinate 25,118 of NZ_JAODZS010000009.1, forward strand.
GAGTCGATTGCCAGGCCATTACTGCCGACAGTCTGACCGGTATGTTTTACACCGGCTGTGCCGGTAAAGGTTGCATCAAGGGATATGGCTTTTTGGCCGTCTTTACCTTTGAGGTGCTGCGAGCTCTGGCCGTTAAACGTTGCACCTTGTGACAGTGAGCGTTCACCGACATGCTGTTCGGCTTTACCGTTGAAGGTATCACCGGTGGCAACCAGATATTCACCATTATCGGCACCTAAACGGGGATCGTTAACAACAGTACCTTTAATGGTTAAGCTTGAACCATTGCTGTTATTAGTTTTTACATCACCAATATGCTGTCCGTCCAGATACTGTTTGGAATTATCATTATATGTACCGTTCCCGGTGCTGATAATAACCTCATCCTGGCGGTTGTTAGTGAAACCGTGACGGGCGGGTGTATATTGTGAGCTTGCATCAGATGGATTTTGATAATTGGCGCCCTGGTATTGGTCATAGGCATCATTGCCGGTGATAGTCACTACGGAATCACCATTAACGGTTAAATTATCTGCCTTACCATTGATGCGGACGCTGGAATCGGTAATAGTCAGCCCATCCACTTCAATCGGAGAATAATAATATTTGTAGTCATAGTTGGCTCTGGTACCGATAACATTACCGCTGCCATCTGTTACATTGGTGTAATATACGCTGCTTTCTGTTGCTGATTCCCGGCCAACAAATGTGGTTGTGTTCGGGCTGTTACTGACGGTACCCGTATATTTAATGGTATCGTTGGAATTGTTATGTCCGGTGATAACCGGACCGGGAGTGTTATTGTTGATATTAACAGTTTCATTAACAGTTGCAGAAATTGCGGCTGACGCGGAAAGCGCACTAACTACCAATACGGTAATTTGTGAAAGTTTAAATTTCATAATAATGGCCTGTATGCGGAATAAAGGTAAAAGGGATAAAATCCTAATATCTATTATTATCAGGCAATTATAGTGTATTTACTACGCCGGAAATAAGGGGATTCCTATTGCGGGTATCTAATGGCATGAATGTGTTATTTTTTTATTTTATGTGTGGGTATTTGCACTTAGACATATTATTTTCATTTTTACTTATCTTGATTCCTGGGTGTTTTTATTATCAAAGTGACAATGAAAATAATATTTTCATGACAATGTATTTTAAGTAATATTAATTTTAAGTTTTGTTATTTAAGAAAAGCATAAAGAGTAACGACGATATTTTAATCGAAAGGTTATTCATAGTTTAAATTTCCGGTAAAAATATTCTCGCCGGATAGTTAAATGTAACAAATTATTTTTGTATGTGATGTTGTTCACAAAATTAACACTGTCCGGTCACCGGATTTTTATTTCACCGATTGGTACAGACTGTAACCGGCAACGGCACCCGCGATATCCCAGACAAAATCTTTCACACTCCAGCCGGTACCGCCCGGGCGGCTGTCATAAAATTCCTTTGCCGCCCCCAGCGCAACAGAAAAACCGATACCGAATTGTACACTGTGCCGGTGCTGCCAGTTCTGGTGATCGCCGTAAGCATTAGCTGCAATCGCGGTTGCGGCTGAAAAGGCAAAATGCTGGGCTTTATCGCGTCCGGTCCAGCTGTCATTGGCAAGGTGCATCGAACAGCCTGAACTCAGCAGCAGGCAGAAAGAAACTGTCAGACGGGGACATAATGTAGCGGGCATAAAGGTTCTCCGGGAAACAGATAAAAAAATCCCGGCGGGTGCCGGGACGTTTATATCAGAGGATCCGGCTTATCAGGCGATCAAGACGGACACGGCGCAGACGGCGCAGCAGTTTTTTGATCTTGACCGGATAGTCGCGGATATTATCCAGTTCAGTGTAGCTGCGGATAATCGTGGTATTGGTGCGGATAGTTGCCAGCTCTTCCTGACGCTGTGCATGCAGCTCCTGTTTCGGGTCACGGATAAGGATCGCATTTTCCAGATCCAGCCCCCAGGCACGCGGATTCAGGTTATTACCGGTGATCAGCTGCCACTGATTATCCACCCACATTCCTTTCAGGTGATAGGTGTTGTCGTCATCCTTCCACAGACGGATGGTTAATTGCTCATTGTCAGAGAACCGCTGCAGACGCTGCATAAAGCGGCGCAGATTGATTTCATACAGATAAGGCAGTCCGCCGATGATTTTGAACGGCTCTTCCGGCGGAATATAGAAATCATTGGCGGTTTTATCACCGATAATAATTTCAACTTTTTTTCCGTCCCGCAGCAGGCGGCTGATAATACGTACCAGCGTTGACGGCAGATTGAAATACGGTGTGCAGATCACCACTTTTTCCTGTGCGGAACACATCAGGTGCTCAATGGTGTTATTGAGCATATTCTTTTTCCCGAGACCAATCAGCGGCGTAACAGCCAGCTGATCATCAGGCAGTGCCTGCGGGGTGAAGTGGTATGCGGCATGGCGCAGTTTCAGGCGGAAATCGCGGATCAGGTTTTTGATCTCCGGTGTTTTCACCCGGGTTTCGGTATCGAGTTTCTGTACCGCCGGTTCCGGCAGCAGCGTTTCATCAATAAACAGTTTCATTGCCGCCGCCAGTTCCGGATTGCGCAGGAAGTGGTAACGGTCATAGCGGTATTTATCATGCTGATACAGATAGACATTATTGATGCTGGCACCGCTGTAAATAACGGTATCGTCAATAATAAAACCTTTCAGATGCAGAACACCCAGCGCTTCGCGGGTATTTACCGGCACACCGGAGACAGGGATCAGCAGGTCAGGGTGAGATGCCGCGACGGAATGATACCAGTCGGCATTGGTGGCATTCGCTTCTGCACCGATACGCCCGCGCTGTGCGCGGTGCCAGTCAACAAAGACTTTGATATCCAGTTCCGGATTGGCTTTTTTGGCAGCATACAGCGCGTCAAGGAAATCCCGGCCTGCATCATCATGCTCAATATATAACGCAGAAATATAAATGGTTTTCTTTGCACCGGCGATTTCTGCCAGCAGACGACCTTTAAAGTCGCGGGTATGGAACAGCGTTTCAACATCATCCGCAGACTGGGCTAACTTCGGCAGTTGTGCAAGGTGCTGTTGGTGTTTCGCGGATTTGAATTTTGACAACATCACAGTGCGAATTATCTCTTTAGTTATAGGCGGCGGTGACGGAATAAACAGGTACCGGGCCGGTAATGAAAAGATGAACAGATCAACGGATTATATCACCAGTTTGTCTGATTGTGCGCAGCAATTCACTTTCTGCTTAAGTGACGGTTAAGTCTGTGCCATATATCACGTTGTCCGTTTTTGACTATTGCACTGCGGAAATTTCAGAATTCAGGTGAAGTGTCAGGTTGACGATACCGTCCTCAAACTGCGTTTCGACAGTAAACCCGAGCTTTTTCGCCAGTCGGATCATATTGCGGTTCTCCGGCATGGTGATGGCAGTCAGCAGGAGGATACCGCGTGATTTTGTGTAGGCGAGCAGTTTGCACATCAGCTGATAACCCAGGGTATTGCCTTTCATATCTGACCGCACCAGCACCGCAAATTCTGCTTCGCGGTTATCCGGATCCGACATCGCACGGGCAACCCCGATAATCTGACCGCCGCTGTCCACCGCCACAAAGGCCATTTCACGGTCATAATCAATCTGGGTCATTTTTGCCAGGTCGTCATGGGTAAATTCACTGATCTCACTGAAATAGCGGTAATAAAGATCTTCTTTGGTCACGCGGTCGATAAAGGCTTTCAGGAGGGGTTCGTCTTCCGGCAGGATAGGGCGGACATGCACAACCGCGCCGTCTTTTAACTGAAAATTCTCTTCCAGTTCAGCCGGATACGGGCGGATGGCCAGACGCTGACGACCGTCACCGGCTGCCGGTGCCAGCGTCATGGTGGCATCCAGAACCGTGAATTCCGTGCCGGAGGCGAGCAGCGGGTGCAAATCGAGAGTCACCACCTGCGGGCAGTCAATAATCAGGTTGGACACCTGTACCAGCACCCGGCTCAGACCCGCAATATCCAGCGGATTCAGGGCACTGCCGGCCGCCAGTTTGTTATTTTTAATGGCGTGAATGACCAGATAACGGGCAAGTGCCATATTGAGCGGCGGCAGGGCAACAGCGGCAGGGGATTCATCATCCCACGGACGGCTGGCATCCCCCAGCATAATCACCGGGCCGAAAACCGCATCCTGGGTCACGGCAATCCGCAGTTCCTGTGCCCCGGCGCGGTTCGCCATCGACTGGACAATCAGCCCGTCTATCTGTGCATCGGGGAAATTTTGTGTCACACGATCAATAATCGCCGCTGCCGACGTGGCAACTTCCTGTTTATCCCGCAGATAAAGCATCACGCCCTGCACATCCGATTTATGGGCGATATCCGGTGAGCGCAGTTTCAGTGCCACCGGGTAACCCAGTGTTTCGGCAATGGTGACGGCATCATCCGCAGAATGGGCAATCCAGGTCGGCAGAATATTCAGCCCGTAAGCCTCCAGCACCGGCTCGACTTCATAAGTATCCAGCACGGTATGCTGACGGCGCAGGGTGCTGTCGATGCAGTGATGTGCCTGCTGCCGGTTGGCGGTCAGTCCTTCGGACAGTGCGGGGGTTTCTGTCAGCTGTTTCTGGTTGCGGCGGAATTCCACCATATGCATAAAGGCGGTCACGGCACCTTCCGGTGTGCGGTAAGTGGGGATCCCCGCCTCGCCGAACAGGCGGCGGGCTTCCTGAGAAGAGTATTCGCCGCTCCAGTTGGTGAAAATCGTCAGCCAGCGGCTGCGCGGATGCTGCGCGATCGCGGCAATAATCCGGGCGGCAGTTTCTTTGCCCGGTGCAATGGCGCTCGGAGAGTGGAGGATCAGCAGGGCATCATGATCGTGGCTGTCGAGTAAAATATTCAGGGTGGCGATATAGCGGTCCACCGTGGCATCATCGCGCAGATCCAGCGGATTATTGATCACAAAATCATCCGGCAGTACCGCCGCGAGTGCGGCGCTGCTGTCGTCGCTGAGACCGGCAATTTTTCCCCGGCGGCGAAACAGTTCATCCAGTGCCATTGCCGCCGGTGCCGCGCCGTTGCTCATAATGGCGAGACGTTCACCGCGCAGCGGCTTCATAAAGGTCAGGGTTTCCACGGCGGAAAACATTTCGTGGGTATCCTGTACCCGCAGCAGACCGGCGCGCTGGATTGCCGCATCATAGGCGATATCCAGGCTCGGCGTTTCACCGACCAGCAATTGCGTACGCTGAGTGCGGCCGCTTTTGACCACCAGAATCGGTTTATTGCGTGAGGCACTGCGGGCGGCGGACATAAAACGCCGCGCATCATGAATATGTTCGAGGTAGAGCAGAATGGCACTGGTTTTGCTGTCGCGGGCCAGGAAATCCAGCATATCGTCGATATCAATATCTGCGCTGCTGCCGAGTGCGATAAAGTAGGAAAAACCGGTTTCCCGCTGTTGCGCCCAGTCCAGAATGGTGTTGGAAACGGCGGCGGACTGGGAAATAAACGCCAGTTTGCCTTTGAGCACCGGTACCGGGGAAAAGCTGGCATTCAGCCCCTGCCAGGGGGCAAGTAACCCCAGGCTGTTCGGGCCGAGCAGGCGGATATTATAGTGCTGACAGGTCTGTTTCAGCTCAGTCGTCTGTGATGCCGGGGCGGAGAGAATAATCACCGCGCGGCAGCCGAGTTCACCGAGTTCATTCAGCAGGGCAATATTGCGTTTGGGGTGGGTGCAGATAATGGCCAGATCCGGCACCAGGGGCAGATCGGCGACAGACGGATACGCCAGTACCCCCTGCACTGAGCGGCGTGACGGCGTGACCGGCAGAACCGGCCCGGCAAAACCGCTGCTGAGCAGATTGCTCATCATCCGGGAACCCGCACGGTTGGGCTTTTCGGATGCACCGATAACCGCAATGGATTGAGGCCGGAGTAATGCTTCAAGGCCGCGCTGACTCATGGTGTTCTCCTCAGACCGGATTCCCGTGTGCTTTAATTTAGCCTAAAAGCAGCTCCTCTGCTCTGATTTGTGCCACCGGAAGATGTGACTTACCCTTCAAATACTGACGGCGGAAGCAGGTGAAGTGATCCAGAAGCTGTTTTCCGGCAGCGGTATCACCCGCCATCATCAGTGCCGCAGCGGCCACTTCGGCGGTACAGTGCTGATCTTCCCGTGCCGCAACCCGCAGCAGATAATCTTTCTGCGCCAGATCGTTGATGGAGAGCAGCGGGATATTATCGAGATACGGGCTTTTACGGAACATTTTGCGCGCTTCCGGCCAGGTGCCGTCGAGCAGAATAAACAGCGGCGGCTTTGTATTTTCCGGCACATCACTGAACACCTGACGCGGTGGTGTGGCATACGCCTGCGGAAAAATCAGGTACGGCTGGCGGGAGTCATCTTTCAGGAGCGTGAGCAGGGCTTCGTCCGGTTCGGTGCGCGACCACAGAAAGGCCTGAGTATCCGGCAGGATATCGGCGATAAGCTTTCCGGTATTGCTGGGTTTGAGCGGTTCGGTATCATACATCAGCAGGCAGAACTGACTGCGCGCATCCCGGGTCTGTATGGTGTCACACAAACAGTTTTTTTCGGGCAATAAGCAGTAATGACAACGGACTACACGGCATCCCCGGGCACGGAAAACGCGGGTGGATTGTGCCAGACGCCGCTGGCGTAACTGGTAAACAGAATTGGTCTTCATTTTTATCGGCTGGTTTCACAAAAAACAGTATGCATTGTACTGTTAACGCTGCACAATAGCATGATTTTTCGCGGGGCGCCTGAGTTCAGTGCCTCCGGCGGGGGCGGCCGGTGATCATAACCGGCAGGTCCGGACGATATCGGGTAATCTTCGCCCCCGGAAATGGCGTGGGAGAAACACATGAACGACTCTTTAAATGGTAAAAACGGCAAAGTGAAAGTCATGTATGTCCGCAGTGAGGACAAACAGGACGATCAGAAAAAATCAGACAGACGCGGCGGCCGGGGAGCAGATCGCAACAGCCGCGGCCCGCGCGGGGATCGCAATGAGCGCAGCAATCGCGGAGAACGCAGTGACCGCAGTGATCGCGGTGAACGCAGAGGTCAGGGGAGCTATTCCGGTGACGATCGTTCACCGTGGAAAACGGTGTCCCGCCAGCCGTCAGAAGACGGAGAAGGGCTGATCCCGGATCACGGCGGTATCAGCGGTAAAAGCCAGATCGACCCGGCGCAGCTGCGCCGTCAGCGTCAGGAAGAAACCCGTATTTACGGGGAAAATGCCTGTCAGGCTATGTTCCGCAGCCGTCCGGAGCGTATTGTGCGCGCCTGGTTTGTCCAGTCAGTGACACCGCGTTTCCGTGATGCCCTGAAATGGCTGGCGGCAAACCGCAAAGCTTATCATGTGGTGGATGAGGAAGAGCTGGCGAAAGCATCCGGTACCGAACACCACGGCGGTGTCTGTTTTCTGATTAAAAAACGCGGCGGTGTGAGTGCGGAAACCTATCTGGAAACCGCCGGTGAGCAGGATTGCGTGCTGGCGCTGGAAAACGTCGGTAATCCGCATAATCTCGGCGGTATTATGCGCAGCTGCGCTCACTTCGGTGTCAACGGTGTGATCCTTCAGGATGCCTCTGTGCTGGAATCGGGTGCGGCTGTCCGCACAGCGGAAGGCGGTGCTGAGCATCTGGTCGGGATTGATGCCGATGGCCTGACGGATACGCTGGATTTATTCCGCAAAAAAGGGTACGCCATCGTTACCACCTCCAGCCATAAAGGCAGCACCGATCTGGCGAAAGCCACGCTGCCGGCAAAAATGGTACTGGTTCTGGGTGAAGAGAGTGACGGTCTGAGTGACGCGGTCTGGGAAGGCGGGGATATGCGTCTGTCGGTCGGCGGTACCGGTAATGTCGAAAGCCTGAACGTGTCCGTCGCAACCGGGATTATCCTGGCACGCTGGTGGCAGCAGAATAAAGTCAGCTGATATCCATTGATTATCGTTGATAAAACCCGGCTTTTGCCGGGTTTTTTAATTGATGAGGTGGAGTGTCAGCAGGTTTTTGATAGCGTCTGAGTCCAGAGCCCGCTGATATCTGCCGGGATCGCCGGTAAAGCTGTCAAAAGGCCGCCAGCATGTAATCCGTCCGTCATCCACGGACAGTTTTCCGGCCATCAGTACATCACCTTTATTATTAATGATGTTCATGAATGTTTTTTCTGAAATATGATGCTGAAGATTACTTGTCGGTGATAAGGGTAATACACAGTTCACCTGATCGAGATATTCAGCCAGAATATAGAAATAGACATCACCACGCAGGCATAAATAAATATCTCTGGTTATATTATGACGAAAATAATAATGCTCAGAAATTTTTGTCAGATGATAATCCGTCAGAATCGTATCATGCTGTTTATTCTGATTACCCGGGAGATAGTTGTGAATATCCCACTTGGGAATATTACAGAGATTTATGAATTTATCTAACAATGCGCTCATGGATATCCTGCAGTTTGTTCACCTGTCTGTCAGCGTGCCAATCATAACGGCTGTGCGGGGATGGCTGCTATTAATATCAGATAGTAATATTATAAAAAAAACCATGCCGGAGCATGGTGCAAAAATGTGCATTAAAAATAAAAATTATGGCAAACCGTATTAATGATGCTAAATCATGGTCACACTCCTTTGTGAATATTATATTAATAATCATCCGTGATATTAATGCCACAACCGGAAAGTGTATTTTCCTGCGGTGAAATAAGAATAGCAATTTAATGATTTTAATAGCAAGTGATTATTCTGTTAATAAAGTTATGTTTTATTATTGTTTAATTAATTTTCTTATGAATGTATTTTGTTTTTTATATTAATTATACCAATAAAAATAAAGGCACCGCAGTGCCTTTATGCTTTAACTTAATGTGCTCCACCGCCGCCGCCACCGGCAGTAAACGGGGGTTTGGCAAACCAGACCAGCAACATCAGTACCAGGAAGACACCGGCAGAGAGCCAGAAAATCTCGTTCGCAGAGATAATCAGTCCCTGGTCGGTGATCACTTTGGCGATATAGGCCGATGATTGCTGCTGTGACATCCCCATTTCACCCAGCGTATGGTACATCTGCTGTGTATCCGGGCTGAACGGGTTGATATGTTCAGCAAAATTGGCGTGATGCATGGACTCCCGCTGTGTCCACAGCGTGGTGGTGATCGATGTTCCGATAGCCCCGGCCAGTGTCCGCGTAAAGTTTGACAGGCTGGATGCCGATGCCATTTTCTCCGGCGGCAGTCCGGAAAGCGTAATGGTGGTCAGCGGCATAAAGAAGCAGGCGATCGCCAGCCCCTGCACAAACTGCGGCCAGGCCGCAGCGGCAAAGTCCATGCCCGGTTCAAACGTATAGGCCCGCCAGTAGAAACAGACGGTATACATAATAAAGCTGAATGTCACAATGAGCCGGTAATCCACCTTATGGGCATATTTACCGATAAGCGGGGTGATCAGCAGCGGCAGAATACCGACCGGTGCGGAAGCCAGTCCCGCCCAGGTGGCGGTGTAGCCGAATACCCCTTGTAACAGCTGCGGCAGCAGAACAATGGTGCCGAAATAGAGCATATAGGCCAGACTGAGACTGAGACAGCCTATCGTAAAGTTGCGGCTTTTAAACAGAGATAAGTCCACCACGGGGTGGTCGTCCGTCAGCTCCCAGACGATCAGGAAAGCGAGAGCAATCACCGCAACCACCGTCAGAACAATAATCTCCGTCGAGTTAAACCAGTCCAGCTCCTTGCCCTGATCGAGCATGATCTGTAAACAGCCGACCCCCACTACCAGCAGGATCAGCCCGACAGTATCAATCGGACGGATTTCCGTTTTGGTTTCCCGGCCTTCGAGGGTTTTTGCGGTCAGCATCATGATCACAATCCCGAACGGCACGTTGATGAAGAAAATCCAGCCCCAGTGATAGTTGTCACTGATATAACCGCCGAGGATCGGCCCGCAGATCGGGGCGATAACAATGGTGACTGACCAGAGTGCCAGTGCCATGGTACGTTTCGCCGGCGGATAGTTATTGAGCAGCAGACTCTGTGATAGCGGGATCAGCGGTCCGGCCACCAGACCCTGGATCACGCGGAAGAAAATCAGCATGCCGAGGCTGTTGGAAATACCGCATAACCAGGAGGAGATAGCAAACAGCGCTGTTGACCACATAAACAGACGGACTTCGCCGATCCGTTTGGCCAGCCAGCCGGTGATCGGGATGGAGATGGCATTCGCCACCCCGAATGAGGTAATCACCCAGGTTCCCTGAGAGTTAGAGGAACCCAGGTTACCGGCGATTGTCGGGATCGCCACGTTGGCGATAGTGGAGTCAAGCACCTGCATGAAAGTCGCCAGTGACAGGGCGATCGTCATCCAGGCCAGTCTTGCTCCGGTCAGTGGCGCCTGCATAACTCTGACCCCTTACTGACCGGCATTGCGGCTGATAATCTCAGCGATCATCTGATCCGCCGGTTGCATATCAATGCTCAGGGCACTGGTATGATAGGCCGGATCGGTGCGTACGCTTTTCGACAGCACCGGGCCGTCAGTATTCTGCGTGTCCACCGTGACATCACCGGAAAGGCCGATACGCAGCGGGTATTGTTCCAGTTGTGCCGGATCCAGTGCGATACGCACCGGCAGGCGCTGTACGACCTTAATCCAGTTACCGCTGGCATTCTGCGCAGGCAGCAGGGAGAAGGCGCTGCCGGTGCCCATATCCAGCCCGGTAACGGTACCGGTGAAGACCACGTTGTCGCCGTAGAAATCAGTGATCACTTTGGCTGGCTGTCCGATACGCATGGCGCTGAGCTGAGTTTCTTTAAAGTTGGCGTCAATCCACATGCCGGTGGCGGGAACCACGGCCATCAGCGGCGTGGCAGGGGTAATTTGCGCACCGACCTGTACACTGCGCCGGGAGACATAACCGTCCACCGGGCTGCGGATATCGGTCCGCGCCAGGGCCAGCCAGGCGTTGCGCACTTCGGTGGCGGCCTGTTTCACTGCCGGCTGTTCGCTCAGCGGGGTATCCAGGATCACGGCTTTATTGGCATTAAACTGCTCGGTGGCGACATCCAGCTGCGCTTTGGCGCTCACCACGGCTTCGCGGGCGTGCTGAAGTTCTTCTTTACCGATCACATTCTGTGCGCCCAGCACTTCGCGGCGGCGCAGGTCATTCTGCAGGCGGGTCAGTTCTGAACGGCGGACGTCGATACCGGCCAGCAACTGACGGCTGTTGATCATCTGCTGATGTGTCTGACGGACACTGTTTGCCAGCGCGACCTGTGCTTTTTCCAGCGCCAGACCGGCATCCCGTTTATCCAGCTGAACCAGCAGCGTTCCGGCGGTCACATAATCAGTATTATCCACACTGACTGTCGTTACACTGCCGGATACCTGTGACATCACAATCACCTGGTTACCGGTGACATAGGCATTATCGGTTGATTCATGGTGGCGGAGTACCATAAACCAGTAGACGGTGTAAGCCGCACCCAGTAATACAAACAGTAACGTCAGTAACATCAGCGCATTACGGCGTTGTCGTTTTTTGTTACGGACAGGGGGCCGGGCAGCCCGGGTTTCCTCACTGACACTCATCAGTTATCTCCGGATATTATTCTTTTTTTAAATTGTTCTTTTTTTAAGGTGTTGCATGACATAACCGCAACAAAGACAGGCTTGCTATTGTCGTTGCTGTGATAAACGACAACCGCAAGCCGGGATGGTCAGCGCATCAATTGATGGCAGAAATGTCAGCCTGTGAAGGATAAAGGATCCGGGCCAACAGAAAAGGTTTTTTTACACCTGCTTATTGAGAAAAGCTCTTATTCATTAACCTTAAACAATAAAAGGTTATTTAGTTGTCGCCCTTATCGAGCTGAATAAGCAGTTTACGCATCAGTTTCTCCAGATTTTTCTGTTCATCATTGTCCAGTGCTGACCAGATATGACGCAATGAATCATGCTGAGGCGGCAGAAGGTCATGCAGAAAATCAGCGCCTTTTTCTGTCAGGTGCAGATGCAGACAGCGGCGGTCATTGTGGCTCTCTTTGCGCTCAATCCAGCCGTTTTTCTCGAGTTCATCCGCAATACGGGTAGCATTGGTGCGGGAAGAGCCGAGCGCGGCACTGAGTTCCGAAGGCTGAATGCTGTGCGATTCTTTAGTATCCAGAATCATCAGTGCCATGAACAATGTTTCGTTGATGCCCTGAGATTTCAGCATATTGTTACGTTTTTCTAATAATTTACTCTGAACGTGCATTGAAAGCCGGGTCAGCAAAATTTCCTGATACGGCAGATCCGCACCCAGACTCTTTTGTTGTGAGATCCGGCTGTTAAGCAACTCTTCTGTCGGTGTAAATGAACTTTCCATTATTGAGATACCTTATTAGTTTCTGTTGGTATGTTAACCCGGCTATGACCCGCGAAATGGCCGGTCAAAAGATTAATTTAACAATTATAGCAGGTTAATATCACTACATTTCTTTTGATAATGCTAACTGATTCATAAATTTTATGAATGTTAGTCACAAATATCACTTATTATTTAGCAAATGACTTACATTTTCATTACCGGGTGGCTGACTCTGATTATGCGTAATTTTCGCTTCATAAATTACGTCAATTTTTATTAGTGAACCATGATAATGAAGAATATCAAATGATCGGCATTGCCGTTATGGCAGTGATTATCGCTGTGGTATCTATTTTACGTGGTCAAAAATTATTTTCTTTGATTAACAGTGTTATTTGTAACTTTTTATGAAGGGATAATCTACAAGTGGTAGATTATTATGCGATATTTGTTCGATTTTTGAGTGGAAAAAACACCTCGGGGTGCTTTTTCCGGAGGAATCAGGTGTGTGATATCTGCTGACGGGCTGATGCGTCATCAGACAGCGGTACATCATACTTCTTCCCGGCAAGCCAGATCACCAGCCCGAGGGCACTGACCGCTGCGCCGCTGCAGCAGACGCCATCCCAGCCGTAGTGACTGTAGGCATAACCGGACAGCAGTGAGCCGAATGCGCCGCCGCAGAAATAGCAGGTCATATAACCGGCTGTCAGGCGGCTGCGTGCCTCCGGCATCATCCGGTAGAGGGTACTTTGATTGGTGACATGCACTGCCTGCACCGCCAGATCCAGAACCACCACTCCGGCGATAAAGGCGGCGACAGAATAGCCGCTCAGTGCCAGAGGGATCCATGAGAGCAGCAGGAGCAGCAGACCGGCGCTGGTGGTCAGGCGGCCTTTGCCTTTATCAGCAAAACGCCCGGCAGGACCCGCCATCAGCGCACCGGCAGCACCGGCGAGGCCGAACAGCCCGATAGTGCTCTCAGAGTAATTAAACGGAGCCGATGCCAGCAAAAAGGCCATTGAGGTCCAGAGCAGGCCGAACGCGGCAAACACAATGGCACCGAGTGCGGCGCGGACACGCAGAACCGGGGTGCGGACAAACAGTGTCACAATAGAGGCCAGCAACTGGCCGTATTTCAGTTCAGACACCTGCTTATATTGCGGCAGGCGCAGATACAGGATCAGTGCCAGCAGAACCAGCAGTCCGGAAGCTGCCCAGTAGACCGTCCGCCAGCCGCCGAATTCTGCCAGCACCCCGGCGACGGTCCGTGCCAGCAGAATGCCGAGCAGCAGGCCGCTCATAATGATCCCGACGGCCTTGCCGCGATGCTGCGGTTTGGCGATAGTCGCCGCCAGCGGGATAAGAATCTGCGCCACCACGGAAAACATGCCGGCCAGTGCGGTACCCAGCAGTAACTGCCAGAGCGTCTGTGACAGGGCGGAGATGACCAGCCCGATAGCGGACAGCAGTGTCATGGTGACAATCAGGTTGCGGCGCTCGAATTTATCCCCGAGCGGCACCAGAAACATCAGACCGGCAGCATAACTGAGCTGTGCGGTGGTGACGATAAATCCGGCCATACCGGCGGTGACGCCGAATTGCACGGCAATCGTCTCGAGTAAAGGCTGTGCATAATAGTTACTGGCGACTAACAACCCGGTTGCTATTGCCATCAGGCAGATAAGCTGAGGTGTCAGAACCGCATCAATGGTCTTCTTTTTCATGATTATTATAAGATTGATTGAGTATGAAATGATTACGGGTACTACGGAGCGTTACTATATAGAAAGCAGACCGGAAAGGTTATCGATTTTGTGAGGTTTGTCACGTTTCGTTGAGGGGGAAAAAGCGGCCATATTGCTATGGCCGCCGGGAGGATTTTTCAGATCGGGTTATTTATCAGCGGCTTTGCGCGCCTGTTCAATCCAGCCGTCAAATTTCGCCTGATTAGCTTTAATCCAGGCATTGGCGTGGCGCTCAATATCTGCCTGTGAGTTTTCGCCGTTATGCATGCGCAGGTTCTGGGCGTTGATAGCCGAGACCGGCAGTTTCATGACAGCAAACAGCTCAGCGGCAGCCGGGTTTTGTTCAGCCCAGGCTTTGTTGGCGGCGATATGCATGGTGCTCGGCGGGAAGCCGTAGTTTTTGCCGTTCGGCAGTTTGGTGTCAATTTTCTCGCCGTCCGGCATGGAGGAGAACGGTACTTCCAGCCAGACCACATCACGTCCCGGTTTCAGCACATCACTGATCCAGTACGGTGTCCAGGTATAGTAAAGCACCGGTTTGCCTTCTTTGTAACGGGTGATGGTGTCTGCCATCATTGCGGCATAGTTCCCCTGGTTGTGCTCAACCGTGTCTGTCAGCTTATAGGCGTTCAGATGGTTGTTGATCGCGGCCTCACAGCCCCAGCCCGGGTTACAGCCGGTCAGATCCGCTTTACCGTTGCCGTTGCTGTCAAACAGTTTGGCGATTTTCGGGTCTTTCAGCTGTTCAATATTGGTGATGTGGTATTTCTCAGCGGTTTTCTTATCAATCAGATACCCCTGAGCGGCGTTCACGACATAATCCCCTTTGCGGTAGAATTTGTCGTCACCTCCGGCAGCCTTGTACTGGGCGTTGTGCAGCGGCACCCAGCTTACTGCCATAAAGGTGGCATCACCGTTGGCGATTGATGCATAGGCCACGTTGTAATCCACTTCCTGAATCGGCTGCACGTCATAGCCGAGTTCTTCCAGTGCTTTGTTGACGATAAGGGTCTGAAAGGTTTCTTCAGTAATGGTGCTTTGTACAGGCAGCACTTTGACCCCTTTGCCCGGCTGTGCGGTGTCCGCGAAAGCCTGAGTACCAATGAGTGCCGATAAGGCGATTGCTGCGATTGCTGTCTTACGCATCGTTTTCCCTCTTGTTGTGCCTGCCGCCGCGATAACAGCGGCAGGGTGATAATGAGCGGGAGCGGAGGCTCCCTGCCGTGTGTTACGGCGCGCGGCGGAACGGACGGGTGATAAGCCCGGCAGGGCCGGTGTGATACCAGCGGCGGCCGGCTTTGCTGCGGGAATCTTTCCCGAGTGATTGTGTCAGGCGGTCAAGAATAATGGCGAGAATGACAATCCCCGCACCGCCGACAGACGCCAGCCCCATATCCAGACGACCGATACCGCGCAGTACCATCTGTCCCAGGCCGCCGACGGCGATCATGGAAGCGATCACTACCATGGACAGTGCCAGCATCAGCGTCTGGTTGATCCCGGCCATGATGGTCGGCATTGCCAGCGGCAGCTGTACTTTAAACAGCATCTGACGCGGATTGGCACCAAAGGATTCTGCGGCTTCGACCAGGTCGGCGGGCACCTGACGGATCCCGAGGATTGTCAGGCGGATCACCGGCGGCAGGGCGAAGATAATGGTCACCACCACGCCCGGCACGTTACCGATACCGAACAGCATGACAATCGGCACCAGATAGACGAAGGCCGGTGTTGTCTGCATGGCATCAAGCAGCGGACGGATAAATTTCGCGGCGCGTTCATGCCGTGCCAGGGCAATACCGGTCGGTAACCCGATGATAATACAGAACATCAGGGCGGTCAGAACCAGTGACAGAGTCACCATTGCTTCATTCCATGCCCCGATGGCACCGATAAAGGTCAGTGATACCACAGTGGCAAGCCCCAGTCCTTTGCCGCTCATCTGCCAGGCGAGCAGGGCAAAGATAAGAATGGCGATCGGCGCCGGAATGGCGGTCAGTCCCTGTTCAAAGGTCGTGAGCACAAAATCAATCGGCACACGGATGCCCTGAAAGACCGGACGGAAGTGCAGCACAATCCAGTTGATGGCATCGGTCACCCAGCTGTCAAACGGGATCAGCGAGTGGTCAAACGGGTTTGCCCAGTCAAAAGCAGGGCCGGTATCTGCCGGTGCGGCATCCAGCCAGTCACTGCCGCTGTCCGCAGCACCACCCCACGGGTCGGCATCCGCACCGCCGGTATCTGCGGTACTTCCCCACGGATCACTGCTGTCTGCGGCGTCCGGGGCTGTTTGTGCTGATGAAGGATCCGGCTCTGATGTCGCCGCCCACGGATCCAGTTCTGTATCCTGTTGATTATTCCGGCTCATTCGGCGTCTCCTTATCTAAAGCCTGCAGCAGCATCCCTTTTGAGATAACCCCGGCATAGCGGTTGTTGTTGCCGACCACCGGAACAGCACACGGTGACTGTGCGACAACGGTCAGCAGCTCATTGAGCGGCGTATCGGCGCTGACCGCCTGCGGCTCGCTCAGAATGGCGTCTGTGATAGGTTTTTTCGCTTTCAGTGCCGCCTCCAGTGAGGCAACAGAAACAATACCGGCAAATTTTTGTCCGCGTTCAATCAGGTAACCGTATTCACGGTCATCATCATTGAGAACTTTCAGCGCCGAACGCGGGCCGAAGCCCGGTGCCACGTGCAGCAGCGCATCCGCCCTGCGGCGGGCAATATCTTTGGCGCTGAACACATGACTGATATCCACACCACGGAAGAAGGTACGGACATAATCATTAGCCGGATTATTGAGGATCTCATCCGGGGTACCGACCTGTACCACCACGCCGCCCTGCATAATGGCGATACGGTCGCCGATACGCATAGCCTCGTCGAGGTCATGGGAAATAAAGACGATGGTGCGCTGTTTATCACCCTGGAGACTCAGCAGCTCATCCTGCATCTCGGTGCGGATCAGCGGGTCAAGGGCGGAGAACGCCTCATCCATCAGCAGGATATCCGGGTCATTCGCCAGCGCGCGGGCAAGCCCGATCCGCTGACGCATCCCGCCGGACAGCTCATCCGGATAGGAATTTGCCCACTGCTCCAGGTTGACCTGTTTCAGCGCATCCAGTGCGCGTTCATGACGTTCCGCTTTGCTCATCCCGGCCAGTTCCAGGCCGAATGCGGTATTGTCGATCACCGACATATGCGGCATCAGCGCAAAGGACTGAAACACCATGCTGATTTTTTTGCGCCGTACCTCGCGCAGTGCCTGATCGGAAATCACAGCGATATCTTCGCCGTCGATCAGTACCTGGCCGCGGGTCGGTTCTATCAGGCGATTGAGAAGACGAACTAAGGTGGATTTCCCTGAACCGCTCAGTCCCATGATGACGAATATTTCGCCTTCTTCAATGGCCAGATTGGCGTCCTGTACGCCGACGGTAGCACCGGTCTTTTCAAAGATATGTTCTTTGTCCAGGCCCTGTTCTAATAATTCAAATGCCTGTTTCGGGTGCTCACCGAATATTTTATAGAGATTTTTAACTTCGAGTTTTATTGCCATGCAGTATATCCATTCAGAATAACGTGGATGTGAAATAGGTAAATGTGGATCCTCTCCCTGAAAAAAAGCGTTATTTACCCTAGCATACGAGATAATGCTGACAACCCCTTGTTTATGAGAATTAATCAAAAATAGCGGATATATTTTTGGTGTAAAATCACCGGCATCCGGTAAATACCCCATTTCATTAATATATAAATAATTTGCGGAAAATAAGAAAGAGAGATCACCGGAAAGTTAACCAGGCGCTTGTTTTAACCGCTTTTTATCCGGAATGACTGAAAAGAGAATATGATGATATTTCGCCGGATAATCCCGGCGTCAGTAAGTTGTGAGATTCATCGCGAAAACAGGGAAAAAAAATCATGCCATATTAGATATATTTATTAATAATGATATGTAATCAATGGTGTAATAACGAATATTTAGGTTAAGTTTGAAAACAACTCGATAAAAACATCCTGATATCCGGAAAATACCCCCGAAAAAATAGATGATTCAGGTTGTTTTATGAGCGAAAAATGCACTGATACAAATATACTGCAATATCAGTGCATTAATAAAACCGGTATTTATAGTATGATACTTAAACGGAAATGATTGATTTAAAAATCCCAGTCTTCATCTTCTGTGTTCACCGTTTTACCTATCACATAAGAAGAACCTGAACCGGAAAAGAAATCGTGATTCTCGTTGGCATCCGGTGACAGCGCCGATAATATTGCCGGGCTGACATCCGTCACACTCTCCGGAAACAGCGCTTCATAGCCTAAGTTCATCAGTGCCTTATTGGCATTGTAATGCAGGAATTTAATCACATCTTCAGACCATCCGGCACCGTCATATAATTTCCGTGTATAACTGACTTCATTTTCGTATAAATCAAATAACAGACTGAACGTAAATTCCTTTATTTCCTTGCGGGTTTGTTCGTCATAATTTTGTAATGAACGCTGGAATTTATAACCGATATAATAGCCGTGTACTGCTTCATCCCGGATAATCAGCCGGATCAGGTCGGCAGTATTTGTCAGTTTGGCGCGGCTTGACCAGTACATCGGTAAATAAAATCCGGAATAGAATAGGAAGGATTCCAGAAACACACTGGCGACTTTCTTTTTCAGCGGGTGCGGGTCGCGGTAATAGCCGAGGATAATCGCCGCTTTATTTTGCAGCGTCGGTTCCTCTTCACTCCAGCGGTAGGCGTCATCAATTTCCTGTGTGGAGCAGAGTGTGGAGAAAACCGAGCTGTAAGAGCGGGCATGTACCGCCTCCATAAAGCTGATATTGGAGAGCACCGCTTCTTCATGCGGCGTCAGGGCATCCGGGATAAGCGCTGGTGCGCCGACGGTGTTCTGAATAGTATCCAGCAGAGTCAGCCCGGTGAACACGCGGATAGTCAGCTGTTTCTCTGCCGGGGTCAGCGTCTGCCATGACGGAATATCATTGGAGAGCGGCACTTTTTCCGGCAGCCAAAAATTGCTGGTCAGGCGGTTCCAGACCTCAAGGTCTTTGTCATCCTCAATCCGGTTCCAGTTAATCGCGGAAATGCGGCTTAATGTGGTCATGATAATATCCTGAAATAAACGGTTTATACGGCGCAGGAAACACAGCCCGCCACTTCGGTGCCTTCCAGCGCGGACTGGCGCAGACGCACGTAATAGAGAGTTTTTATCCCTTTGCGCCAGGCATAAATCTGTGCGCGGTTGATATCGCGGGTGGATGCCTCATCACTGAAAAAGAGGGTGAGGGATAAGCCCTGATCAACATGCTGCGTGGCGGCGGCGTAAGTATCGATAATCTTTTCCGGTCCGATTTCATAGGCATCCCGGTAATACTCAAGATTATCGTTGGTCATAAAGGCGGCCGGGTAATAGACACGGCCGAGCTTGCCTTCTTTGCGGATCTCAATGCGGGCCACAATCGGGTGAATGGAGGAGGTCGCGTGATTGATATAGGAAATCGATCCGGTCGGCGCGACTGC
Source organism: Morganella sp. GD04133 (assembly GCF_029835375.1). Lineage (NCBI taxonomy): Bacteria > Pseudomonadati > Pseudomonadota > Gammaproteobacteria > Enterobacterales > Morganellaceae > Morganella > Morganella sp. GD04133. The sequence goes on from NZ_JAODZS010000009.1 coordinate 44,778, forward strand.
CTGTAAGTTCTGGTTGTACAGCCCGTGCGCCATCACACTCTCTTTCAGCTGCTGCCAGTCCGCCTGTGACGGCACAGCAATGCCGGCATCAGCAAACAGGGCGCGGACTTTCTCTGTCGCCGGTTCCCATTTCTGTGTGATGTATTTACTGAAATATTCCCCGCTGGCATAGGCAGACTGCTCAAAATTGCGGAATGTCTGCTGCCGCTCAATCGCCAGCTGGTTGGAGGCTTTCAGGGCATAATAGGCGATGGTTAAGAAATAGATATTGGTGAAATCAATACCTTCTTCCGAACCATAATGGATATGCTCCCGTGCCAGATAGCCGTGCAGGTTCATCTGCCCGAGCCCGATAGCATGAGAGCCGCGGTTGCCGTGATCAATGGACGGCACACTGCGTATTTCACTCATATCCGATACCGCCGTCAGTCCGCGCACGGCGATGTCAACAGAGCGGGCGAAATCCGGGGAGTCCATCATTTTCGCGATATTCAGCGAGCCGAGGTTACAGCTGATATCACGGCCGGTGTGGCGGTAGCTCAGGTCGTCGTTGTATTCGCTGGCACTGTTAACCTGGAGGATCTCCGAGCAGAGGTTGCTCATATTAATGTAGCCGGCGACCGGGTTTGCCCGGTTCACATTGTCCTCAAACATAATGTAGGGATAACCGGATTCAAACTGGATCTCCGCCAGGATACGGAAAAACTCACGGGCATTGATTTTGCGTTTACGGATCGCTTTGTTATTCACCATGTCCGCATAGTGTTCTGAGATGCTCAGTTCTGACATCGGTTTGCCGTAAATCCGCGCCACATCGTACGGGGAGAAGAGGTACATCGGCTCGTTATTTTTGGCCAGTTCAAAGGTGATATCCGGGATCACCACGCCAAGAGACAAGGTTTTGATACGGATTTTTTCATCTGCGTTTTCCCGCTTGGTATCGAGAAACGTGAGGATATCCGGATGGTGCGCATGCAGATATACCGCCCCTGCGCCCTGGCGTGCCCCCAGCTGATTGGCGTAAGAAAAGGCATCTTCCAGCATCTTCATCACCGGCACCACGCCGCTGGACTGGTTTTCAATCAGTTTGATCGGCGCCCCGGACTCACGCAGGTTGGTCAGCAGGAATGCCACACCGCCACCGCGTTTGGAGAGTTGCAGCGCTGAGTTCACACTGCGCCCGATGGATTCCATATTGTCCTCAATACGCAGCAGGAAGCAGGAGACAAACTCACCGCGCTGTTTTTTGCCGCAGTTGAGGAAGGTCGGGGTGGCGGGCTGGAAACGTCCGCTGATGATTTCTTCCAGCAGATGCTCTGCCAGTGTGGTATCTCCCCGTGCCAGTGTCAGTGCCACCATACAGACACGGTCTTCAAACCGCTCCAGATAGCGCTGGCCGTCAAAGGTTTTCAGGGTATAACCGGTGTAATATTTCAGGGCACCGAGGAAGGTCGCAAAGCGGAATTTTTTGCTGTACGCCTGCCGGAACAGATTTTTAATAAATTCAAAATCATATTGTGCGATAACGTCAGCTTCGTAATAGTTTTCATTAATCAGAAAATCGAGCTTTTCCCGCAGATTGTGGAAAAACACGGTGTTCTGATTTACATGCTGGCGGAAGTAGTGGTGTGCCGCCGTCACATCTTTATCAAACTGGATCCGGCCCTCTGCATCATACAGGTTGAGCATGGCATTCAGGGCGTGGTAATCCGTGTATTCAGTGGTCATCGTGTTATTCCGGAATCAGGTTAACAGCACTCAGCAGGCGGTCTCAGCGGCCTGCTGTTGCCAGAATTGGTGTAAGCCGCGGCGGACGTTATCGACATCCGCCTGTGTGCCGAGCAGTTCAAAACGGTATAAAAACGGCACCTGACATTTGGCGGCAATAATGTCACCGGCAATGGCATAAGCGCGGCCAAAGTTGGTATTTCCGGCGGCGATCACACCGCGCAGCAGAGCCCGGTTCTCAGGCCGGTTAAGAAAGCGGATCACCGGACGCGGCACCGCGCCGCTGTGGTGGCCGCCGCCGTAGGTCGGCACCAGCAGCACAAAGGGTTGTGTGGCGGTAAGGTCACCATCTTCCGGCAGGCGGGTGGCCGGGACCCCCAGTTTTTCCGTGAAACGGTGACAGGTTTCTGAACGGGTGGAGAAATAAATCAGTGCCTGTGTGGTCATGGTGCCTCCGGTGTGTGCGGTTCAGAGGGCGGCAAGTTTGTCGGGACGGAACCCGGCCCAGTGATCCTGACCGGCGATCACCACCGGCACCTGCTGATATCCCAGTGTGCGGACATGCTGATACGCCTGCTCATCCTGAGTGATATCAATGACACTGAACGGAATGTTTTTCCGTGTCAGCATCTGGTAAGTGGCATTGCACTGCACGCAATCGGGTTTGCTGTAGATAGTCACTGTCATGGCGGTTTCCCGTGGTTATCACTGCCCGTTATGAGCAGATATCGTGGGTTAACTGTGTTTTGAATGCTATATGTAGATATTAAATATATCAACCACACTATATATGGTGTTTTTGTGTTTTGAATGATTATCACTATTATTAATCGGAATGTGCGTAAACACACGATGAACTGTCTGTACGGTGAATATGAGGAGGGGGAAAATCCGCAGCGACAAATGTTCCCGTCAGGCGTACAATAAAAAAATCTGAACTGTCTTTTGCAGACAGCTGAATTTATTGGCATCTGAACTGAAATCACACATTTATTATGGAATTAACCCCGTCTTCCCGAACTATCCGCACACTCCTTGCTTCTGATACCCCGCTGATTGATGTCCGCGCGCCGGTTGAATTCAGCCAGGGAGCCATGCCGGTCTCACACAATCTGCCGCTGATGAATGATGAGGAGCGGGCCGCTGTCGGCACCTGTTATAAGCAGCAGGGCCCGGAAAAGGCGATTGCGCTGGGGCATCAGCTGGTCAGCGGTGAACGCCGTGAGCAGCGGATGACGGCCTGGCTGGCGGCCTGCGCGGATTATCCGCAGGGTTATCTCTGTTGTGCCCGGGGTGGTCAGCGTTCGCATATCGTGCAGCAGTGGCTGCGGGATGCGGGAACGGAATACCCGCTGATCACCGGTGGTTACAAAGCACTGCGTCAGGCGGTGATTCAGGTGACTGAAGAGCTGGTGGCACGTCCGGTGATCCTGATCGGCGGCTGCACCGGCAGCGGTAAAACCACGCTGGTGGGCGAACAGGCGGACGGTATCGATTTGGAAGGACTGGCGCATCACCGCGGATCGTCTTTCGGGCGCACGCTGGAGGCGCAGTTTGCCCAGGCGACATTTGAAAACCATCTCGCTGCCGCCATGATAAAAAAAGAAGATGCCGGGGCCCGCTGGGTGCTGGAGGATGAAGGCCGTGCTATCGGTGCCAACGGCCTGCCGGAGCCACTGCGGGCACAAATGGCACAGGCGTCGCTGGTGGTGGTGGAAGATCCGTTTGAGCGCCGTCTGGAACGCCTGAAAGAAGAGTATTTTGACCGCATGACTCATGATTTCACCGCCGCATACGGCGAAGAAAAGGGGCGTGAGGCATACAGTGAGTATCTGCATCACGGGTTGTCCGCTATCCGGCGGCGGCTCGGCACGCAGCGGGCAGCAGAGCTGACCGCGCTGCTCGACAGCGCACTCACGGAGCAGTGGCGCAGCGGCAATACCGAAGCCCACTTCTCGTGGCTGTGTCCGTTGCTGGAAGAATATTACGACCCGATGTACCGCTATCAGCTGAGTAAAAAAGCCGATCGCATCCTCTTTCGCGGCACTTATGAGGCTGTCGCCGACTGGCTGAAATAATCACCTGTCTAATTATTCGTCAAAAATCAGTCCGCCGGGGTATCATTTTCCGGTGAACTGACTTGCATGAATTTATTTGCCTCGTTATTTTCTCTGTTGTGAGATGAATGACGTAAATGATGTTTGTCTCTTTATCATAATTAGGTTTTGCTATAGCAAAACCAGCACAAAGGGCAAACGTATGGCGACGACTTATATAAAGGCTCCAACCGGATTTCCCCGCCGTTTTATCATTATCAGCGCGGATGAGCAGGGGATCACTGAACTGGGATTTGATGATACTGCACCGGAACACACGGACAGTGATAACCCGCATATCAGACAGTGCATTCATGAGCTGGATGAATATTTCGCCGGGAAACGGCAGGATTTCAGTGTAAAACTTAATCCGCACGGTACGGAATTCCAGACCAGGGTGTGGGCGCAGTTATCAACCATTCCGTTTGCGATCACCTGGTCGTATAAAGATCTGGCACTGAAGCTGGGTTCTGCCAATTACTGCCGCGCGGTCGGTATGGCAAACGGGCGTAACCCGATTTGTCTGATTATTCCATGTCACCGCGTGATTGCACATGACGGCTCAATGGGCGGCTACAGCAGCGGGTTGGATATCAAGCAGTGGCTGTTGCGCCATGAGGGGATTATCTGAATAAAAAGGTGGCAAATCTTGCTGACCGTTGAAATAACCAGGACAAATCCTCTGGTATATCAGCGGAATATCTCTCACAATGTCATTATCCGGCGGGTAGTTTAGTCTCAAACCAGATTGCCCGGTAGGATCAATACAGTCTGAGAACGACTGGCCGGGTACTGATGAAGTACTATCACTTGTAAAAAGGTTTTTTTGAATGTCAAAGCGCAAAGGTAACGTGAAGTGGTTTAACGAAGCAAAAGGTTTCGGTTTTATCACTCCGGAAGACGGCAGCAAAGATGTGTTTGTTCACTTCTCTGCAATTCTGAATGACGGTTTCAAAACACTGGCAGAAGGCCAGAAAGTAGAATTTGAAATCGTTGATGGTGCGAAAGGCCCGTCTGCCGCAAACGTTGTCTCGATTTAAGTTGTAACACGCTATACCGTAGCCGTTATTTTAATTCGACATTACCGTGACGAAAACCCGTTACTCACCATGGTAACGGGTTTTTTTATATCAGCGCCGGTTAGCAACCTGGCTGAGCCAGACACTGCCGATCACCACGATAACCCCTGCACACTGTAACAGGCTCAGTTGCTGATCCAGCACAAACCAGCCCAGCAGTACCGCCGTCAGCGGGCTGAGAAAACCGAGTGATGCCACGGAATTCGGCCCGAGGATCGCCAGTCCGCGAAACCAGAACAGATAGGTCAGGGCTGCGCCAATCAGTCCCAGATAGAGCAGTCCGCTGATATTGAGCAGCGTCAGCGGCGGCAGTGCCGGTTCAAGCAGCAGAGAGACCGGCAGCAGCAGTAATCCGCCTGCGGTAAGCTGCCAGGTGGTAAAGGTCAGCGGTGAGACATCCGGTTGCCAGCGGCGGCTCAGTACCGTACCGGCAGCCATGGAGAATGCTCCGGCTAATCCGGCAATAATACCGATAGTGTCAAGTTTTGCCTGCGGTGTCAGTAACAGCAGCGCCACCCCGCCTATCCCGCACAGTGCGCCGAGCACAGCCAGCGGTTTCAGCACATTGCCCAGCACCATGCGGGAGAGCAGCAGCACAATCAGCGGCTGAATAGCCCCGACCGTCGCGGCGACACCGCCCGGCAGGCGATAGGCCGAGACAAACAGCAGCCACCAGAACACCGCGAAGTTCAGCGCCCCGAGCACGAAAATCCGCCCCCACCAGACCCCTTTCGGCAACTGGCGGATAAACAGCATCAGCAGCAGACCGGCAGGTAAGGCGCGCAGCATGGCGACAGTCATCGGGTAGCCTGCAGGCAGCATCTCAGTGGTCACCAGATAGGTACTGCCCCAGACGGCGGGAGCCAGTGCGGTCAGACATAAAACGCCACTACGTTTCATAATTTACTCATTAATAATGTGATATGGAACGCATCATAATCCGCATCCGTTGCGGGGGGAATAGCGGCAGAGAGGCAAAGCACAAAAGAAATAAACACATATATTCTCAGCAACTGAGAATTGACGAATAGCAGGAAAAATGAAAAGACGCTGTAAATATGTCCCTATACGCTCGGCTGCGCCATCCATGGCGCAGACGCTTTTCATTTCTTTGCCTGCTATTCGTCCCTGTACCCCGGCATAAAAAAACCGCCGTTTTTCAGCGGCGGTTTACGGTATTCACAGAATGACGGGAAATTACTTCACTTCTTCGCCTTTGGCCTGCAAATCAGCATGGTAAGAAGAGCGGACAAACGGGCCGCAGGCGGCGTGGGTGAAGCCCATTGCCATTGCTTCGGCTTTCATTTCCTCAAACTCTTCCGGGCTGACATAACGCTGAACCGGCAGATGGTGACGGCTCGGCTGGAGATACTGCCCCAGGGTCAGCATGGTCACGCCGTGACGGCGCAGGTCGCGCATCACATCGAGGATCTCTTCATTGGTCTCGCCTAAGCCGACCATCAGACCGGATTTGGTCGGGATTTCCGGATGGGCTTCTTTAAAGCGTTCCAGCAGTTTCAGCGACCACTCATAGTTCGCGCCCGGGCGCACCTGACGGTAAATACGCGGTACGTTTTCCAGGTTGTGGTTGAAAACATCCGGCGGGGTGGCGGTCAGGATTTCCAGCGCCTTATCCATACGGCCGCGGAAGTCCGGCACCAGGGTCTCAATTTTAATCGCCGGGCTGTGGTCGCGGATAGCGGTGATACAGTCAGCAAAGTGCTGTGCGCCGCCGTCACGCAGATCATCACGGTCAACAGAGGTGATGACCACATAGCGCAGTCCCATATCTTTGATGGTCTGACCGAGTTTCTGCGGTTCGTTGGCATCCGGTGCATTCGGACGGCCGTGGGCAACGTCACAGAACGGGCAGCGGCGGGTACAGATAGCCCCGAGGATCATAAACGTGGCGGTACCGTGGTTAAAGCATTCGCTCAGGTTCGGGCAGGAGGCTTCCTCACAGACAGAATGCAGGCCGTTACGGCGCATTGCATCTTTGATCCCTTTGATTTTATGGGAATCAGCCGGAAGCTTGATTTTCATCCAGCTTGGTTTGCGTAATCGTTCGGTCGTCTCTGATACCAGGTTTTTGACCGGGATAAGCGCCATTTTATCGGCATCACGGTATTTGATACCGCGTTCCATCTGAATTGGTTTACTCATGTTGATGTCATTTCCGGTTAGATTCATCGGATAGTGATTGATGAGCGCCGTGGTGACGGCCTGCCTGCTGAATGTAACAAAGTCATCAATCTTTTAAAAATCTTTTTAAAAATGTTAAAAAAATTATAACACTATTCTGCGGTAAGTTGGAATCCTAATTGCCTGCAGAATTGTGCGGTCAGCACGGGCTGAACATCCGCAAGGGTAATACCGGGAACAAAATCAGCCATTTGTGTCATGGCGAGACCGGCATAGCCACACGGATTAATGCGGTGAAAAGGCTCGAGATCCATATTGATATTGAGTGCCAGGCCGTGGAAAGAGCGACCATTGCGTATCCGCAGACCGAGTGAACAGATTTTGTTACCCGCCACATAAACACCGGGGGCATCCGGGCGCGGGTAAGCCTCAATATTCCACTGTTTCAGCGTCTCAACCACGGCGTTCTCCAGGGCGGATACCAGTTCGCGCACACCGATTTTGTCGCGTTTAAGATCAATCAGCACATACATGACCTGCTGCCCCGGGCCGTGGTAGGTCACCTGACCGCCGCGATCGGACTGGATCACCGGGATATCGCCGGGGGCGAGGACATGCTCGGCTTTACCGGCCTGACCCTGGGTAAAAACGCGTTCATGCTCAACCAGCCAGATCTCATTACCGGTGTCCGCCGTACGCTGTTCAGTAAATTGGTGCATGGCTTCGGAGACAGGATGATAAGGCCGCAGGCCCAGCTGACGTAAAACGATGGTGTTATTTTGCAAAATGGTATCTTCAGTTCGGTATGCCGGGCCAGCAGTATAACGCGCACGGCAAATGCGTACCAGTGATGCGCATAAAATGTTCAGCAGGATAAAAAAAAGGCCGCCCGGAAAGGGGCGGCCTGAAATGATGAAGAGATGAAGAAATAACGGTGTTACAACACCATTCTCACGCGCTCTAACGCGCCTAATTCTTCGTACAGATTCTCGATCTGCTCAATGTGTGTCGCGTCAATGGTGACAGAAACGGAATGATAGGTCCCTTTGCTGCTTGGTTTGATTGACGGACTGTAGTCACCCGGCGCGTGGCGCTGGATCACTTCTAGAACATCATTCACTAATTCCGGTTCAGCGGCACCCATCACTTTGTAGGTAAATGAGCAGGGGAACTCTAACAGTTCATTGAGTTTGGTTTTCATGGGTGCTCCTTAATAAAGCAAAACGTCAGATGAACTAAATATGGGGATAGTTCATCTGATTTCAAGTCTCAGCCGAACCAGCGGTGAAACAGCAGACGGATATAGTCGATCAGACGGCTGAAGAAGTTCCCTTCCGGGACGGCTTCCGTCACGACCAGCGGCCGGGTTTCAATGATCTGGTTGTCGAGCTGGAAATTAATGGTGCCGACCACCTGGTTTTTCGCCAGCGGCGCATGCAGCTCCGGATCGGTCAGGACAAAACCGGCTTTCAGATCTTTCAGGCGGCCGCGCGGAATGGTGAGATAAACATCATTTTCCACTCCCAGCTGTACTTTGTCTTTGTCCCCGAACCAGACGATTTCAGACACCAGCGGGTTGTCTTTCTGCATCGGTTTGACCGTTTCAAAGAAACGGAAGCCCCAGGTGAGCAGTTTCTTGCTTTCCGCATTACGGGCTTTGGCCGATTTGGTGCCCATCACCACGGAGATCAGACGCATATCTCCTTCGGTGGCAGAGGCCACCAGGTTATACCCCGCGCCGTTGGTGTGACCGGTTTTAATCCCGTCCGCATTCAGGCTTTTATCACCCAGCAGGTCGTTACGGTTTTGCTGGGTAATATTATTATAGGTGAATGAGCGCTCTTTATAGATGGCGTATTCATTCGGCACGTCACGGATCATTGCCTGACCAATGAGCGCCATATCCCGCGCACTGCTGTACTGACCGTCGGCATCCAGGCCGTGAACGGTTTTAAAGTGGGTATTTTTCAGACCAAGCTGTGCCACATACTGGTTCATCTGACCGACAAACGTGTCCTGATCACCGGCGACAAATTCCGCCATCGCCACACAGGCATCATTACCGGATTGCAGGTTGATGCCGCGTGTGAGATCCGCCACGCTGACGCGCTCGCCCGGTTTGAGGAACATCAGCGAGGAGCCGCGGAATACCGGGTTACCGGTCGCCCAGGCGTTTTCCCCGATGGTGACCATGGTGTCCGGGGTGAATTTACCGGTGTTCATTGCCTGACCGATGACATAGCTGGTCATCATTTTGGTCAGACTGGCAGGGTCACGGCGGACATCGGCATTTTTTTCCGCCAGTATTTTGCCGGAATGGTAATCCATCAGAATATAGGATTCCGCTTCAATATCCGGAACAGGCGGGATGGTGGTATTCAGATTCGGAACATCAGCGGCAGAAGCTGCGGCGCTCAGTGCCAGGGTCAGACCGAAAGCGGCCAGACGCCCGGCGCGGTGTTGATAAGTCGTTGCGTATTTCATGAGTGTTAAAACAACGTTGATGATGCCGGTGAAAAAGAAACGCTATCATAGCAAAGTGCCATGACAGCGCGTAGTGTTATCACTGCCTGTTTTACGGTGCCAGGATAAATGAATTCATATTCAGCTGCTGCTGAAGGCGTCCCTGAACCTCTGCGGCCTGTTCACGGCTGGCAAACGGCCCCAGCTGAACACGGTAAATATCACCTGCGGTTTCTGTCATACCGGGCACACCCAGTTTGTCGCTGAGTTCTTTCTGCCACTGTGATGCGCGCTCCTCACTGGCTATGGCACCCACCTGGACACGGTAACCGTTGACAGCGGCCTGTTGCGGCGCAGGCGCGGCGGTGTTCTCAGTCAGGGTTTCTGCCGGCTCTGCGGGCTGTTTCACGGTCGGGATCAGGGCAGATTCCGGCTGCGGCTGTGCCATAACAGGACGGCTGCTGATCGGCACCACCGGGGTGGTGTTGGTTACCGGTGTCCCCAGCGCACTGGTTTTTCCCAGTTCCGGGCGGCCCGGCAGGGCATAGCTCTGTTTGGCGACCACGGTACCGACAGTCCCGGTCCCGCTCAGGGAGCCGTCTTCCGCCACCACAATCGGGTCAATTTTAATTTTGGTGTTTGGCAGCAGGTTCAGGCGATCGGCCACAGCGCGGGAAAGCCCGATCTGTTTGCCCGGCATATACGGGCCGCGATCGTTAATCCGTACCACCATCATGCGGTTATTCGCCATATTGGTGATCCGCGCATAGCCGGGGATCGGCAGCGTCGGGTGGGAGGCGGTCAGTTCGGCGCTGTTGATGATCTCACCGGTGGCTGTCCGGTTGCCGTTCTGAGCCTGACCGTAAATCCAGGCATAGCCCTGCTGACTGAAGTTTTCCGGATCACGGACAATCTGATACTGCTGACCATTACGGACATAATCATTATTTACGCCCGGATGCAGCGGCTCATAAGCCGGTACGGCACCGAGGATCTCTTTTGCCGGGCCCGGCGGCGGTGTCTGTTTGACCGGCGGCGGCACTGACGGGCAGCCTGCCAGCAGGGCGGCCATCACTGTGACCGCAATCCATTGTAAACGCATGAAAACCTCGTAATGTATTATAAGCTTTTTGACAGCATCTTACGGTGTGTATGAATTGACATGACAATACCAAACCCTGCCATTAATACAATAAGGGCGGAGCCGCCGTAACTCATCATCGGCAGTGGTACACCGACCACCGGCAGGATCCCGCTGACCATACCGATATTGACAAACACATAGACAAAAAAGATGAGCATCAGACCGCCCACCATTACCCGTCCGAAGGTATTCTGAGCGCGGGCGGCAATCATCAGACCGCGAATAATGATCAGCAGATAGAGTACCAGCAGGAAGATCACCCCCACCAGCCCGAGTTCTTCCGCGAGGACAGCAAAGATAAAGTCAGTATGACGTTCCGGCAGAAATTCCAGCTGGGACTGGGTGCCCAGCATCCAGCCTTTGCCGGCCAGCCCGCCGGAACCAATGGCAATTTTTGACTGAATAATATGATAACCGGCACCGAGCGGGTCGGTTTCCGGATCGAGCAGCATCATCACACGACCGCGCTGGTAATCGTGCATCAGGAAAAACCAGAGCAGCGGAATAAAGGCGGCAAGCAGCAACACGGCGATCCCGATAAGACGCCAGCTCATCCCGGCCAGGAACAGCACAAAAATACCGGAGGCAGCAACCAGGATGGATGTCCCGAGATCCGGCTGTGCGGCAACCAGCAGAGTCGGTACCACCACCAGCAGCAGGGCAATGGCGGTATTTTTCAGGGTCGGCGGACACTGGTCGCGGTTCATAAAGCGCGCCACCATCAGCGGAACCGCAATTTTGGCAATCTCGGACGGCTGGAAACGGACTATCCCCAGATCCAGCCAGCGCTGCGCACCTTTGCTGATCTGCCCGAAGACATCCACAAAGACCAGCAGGAGTACACAGACAATATAGAGATGCGGTGCCCAGGTTTCATACACGCGGGGCGGAATTTGCGCCAGGATCAGCATAATAATGATGCCGGAGAAAATCTGCCCGAGACGGCGCTCCATCATCTCCGGATCCAGCCCGCTGGCACTCCACAGCACAAATGCGCTGTAAACCAGCAGGATCAGCAGCAGCACCAGCAACGGGAAGTCGATGTGCATACGGGTCATCAGGGATACTTTGCGCGGATTATCAGTCATGGGCATTACTCTGTTTCACTGCCGGGTGGCGACGGCGGCGCATCCGGCAGTACCGTGTTGTTATCACCCAGCAGGACGTGATCAAGGATCTGGCGGACCAGGGTACCGACGGCCGGGCCTGCACCGCCGTTTTCCAGAATAATGGTCACCGCCACTTTCGGGTTATCATACGGTGCGTAGGCAATCATTAATTTATGGTCGCGCAGACGTTCCGCCAGTTTGCTGGCGTTATAGGTTTCATAACTGAACACCTGTGCCGTACCGGATTTGGCTGCGGCTTTGTACGGTGTACCGGCAAAGAATTTGCGGCCGGTGCCGTTCGGGGCATTGGCAACGCCGAACATCCCGGATTTGGCCAGTTCCCAGTAGCCGGAATGAATATCACCGATAGCAATATGCTCTTTCTGCTCATACGGCAGCATGCCGTTGCCTTCTTTGGTACCGAGCAGCAGGTGCGGCGTTTTCACCACACCATCATTGATCAGGGTATTAAGGGCTTTTGCCATCTGAATAGGCGTTGATGTCCAGTATCCCTGACCGATCCCGACCGGGATGGTATCGCCCTGATACCACTGTTTTTTATAGCGCCGCTGTTTCCATTCACGGGTCGGCATCACGCCGTTATACTCTTCGATCAGGTCGATACCGGAATATTCGCCGTAACCGAAGCGGGTCATCCAGGCGGACAGGCGGTCGATCCCCATGTCATACGCCACCTGATAGAAGAAGGTATCTGCCGATTCAATAATCGATTTCACCACGTTCAGGTTACCGTGACCATAGCGCTTCCAGTCGCGGTAACGTTTTTCCGATCCCGGCAGTTGCCACCAGCCGGGGTCAAAAATCGTGGTGTTACGGGTGATCACGTTTTCGCTGAGCGCCGCCACTGAAATAAACGGTTTGACGGTGGATGCCGGCGGATAGAGCCCCTGGGTGGTACGGTTGATCAGCGGGCGATCCGGGTTATTAAGCAGACCCCGGTAATCCGGACCGGAAATGCCGTTCACAAACAGGTTCGGGTCATAACTCGGGTTGGACACCAGTGCGAGAATTTCGCCGTTGCGCGGATCACTCACCACGACAGCCGCACGGCTGGTGGTCAGCAGTTTTTCGATATACATCTGCAACTCGAGATCAATCGTCAGATAGATATCTTTCCCGGCTTGCGGTGCCTGCTCGTGTAACTGGCGGATCACACGACCGCGGCTGTTGACTTCCACTTCCTCATAGCCGGTTTTGCCGTGCAGGACGGATTCATAATAGCGTTCAATGCCCAGCTTGCCGATATCATGGGTGGCGGCATAGTTCGGTAAAAGACCGTCTTTATCCAGGCGCTCAACATCTTTGTCGTTAATTTTTGCCACATAACCAATCACATGGGTCAGGGCGGAGCCGTAAGGGTAGAAACGGCGCTGATAGCCTTTGATTTCCAGTCCCGGGAACCGGTACTGATTTACCGAAAACCGCGCCACCTGAATCTGGTTGAGCGGGGTTTTCAGCGGAATAGAGGTAAAACGGCGCGAACGGCGGCGCTCTTTTTCATAATTCGCGATATCTTCGTCGGTCAGATCGACAATCTCGCGCAGCTCATTCAGTACGTCCGGCAGGCCGCTGACTTTCTCCGGCACGATTTCGAGCTGATAAATGGTTCTGTTTTCCGCCAGCAGGGTGCCTTTGCGGTCATAAATCAGACCACGGCTCGGCGGAATCGGAACCAGTTTGATCCGGTTATCATTGGAGCGGGTCTGATAATCTTCATGGCGGTTAATCTGGAGATGATAGAGATTCACCACCAGTACGGCAGACAGAATAACAATACCGATAAATGCAACCACCGCTCGGCGGATAAACAGGGCGGATTCCGCGCTGTAATCGCGGAAGTCCATCCGTTGCTTGTGTTTTTTCTTATCGCCGTCAGGCGCGTTCAGACCGGGCACTGCGGTTATTCCCTGTGATACGGATGATTGGCAGTAATACTCCAGGCGCGGTACAGACTCTCTGCCACCAGCACACGCACCAGCGGGTGCGGCAGGGTCAGCGGGGAGAGCGACCAGCTCTGCTCTGCGGCGGCTTTACAGGCAGGCGAAAGGCCTTCAGGGCCGCCGATAAGCAGGCTGATATTGCGTCCGTCCTGTTTCCAGCGTTCCAGTTGCCCGGCCAGCTGCGGGGTATCCCAGCGTGCGCCGGGAATATCCAGTGTGACAATCCGGTTGCCTTTGCCCGCCGCCGCCAGCATTAACTCACCTTCTTTTTCCAGGATCCGTTTGATGTCCGCGTTTTTTCCCCGCTTTCCGGCCGGGATTTCGGTCAGTTCAAACGGCATATCTTTCGGAAAACGATGGAGATAATCCTGAAATCCGGTTTCGACCCAGTCAGGCATTTTGGTGCCGACGGCAATGAGCTGTAACTTCAACACTCAGCTCCAGAGTTTCTCTAATTCATACATACGGCGGCTTTCATCCTGCATCACATGCACGATAGCTTCACCGAGATCGACAACAATCCAGTCGGAAATGCCCTGACCTTCCACGCCGAGCGGCATCATACCGGCCTGACGGCAGTCGGTGATGAGGTTATCGGCGACAGATGCCAGATGGCGGCTGGATGTGCCGGTGCAGATAATCATGTGGTCGGTAATGCTGGATTTACCGCGTACATCAATAGTAATAATGTCCTGTGCTTTGGAGTCTTCGAGTTTATCAATAATAAACTCAAGTAATTCTGTGCCTTGCAAAAGGTTCACCTTATATTCCGGATAAATAGATAACAGAACACATCCCCGTCAGTCGTACCGCCGTGGCAGTTCCGGCGCGGGGTTGCTGTGTGCCGGGGGATAATCGCTATTTTACGTTACAGGGGATAATTTTGCGAGGCTCACCCTGCGTTGCCGCCGGCACCGCAAGAATAACAGCGAACAGGGGGAATACAAAGCAGTAAAGATTAAAGAAATATCAGGAAATGTACGGACAGGGAAAACAGAAACAGTGCATTTTGTACTATAGTCACTCCGTAACAGATAAAAAGGCGGAAAATATGACATATCAGCGACAGACGGAAAATGATGATGAGGACATGTTGTGGCGGCAGCAGGCACAGCAGGAACTGACTCAGGCACTGAATCCGCCGCTCAGTGCGGGCGGGCTGATCCGTCTGCACAGCCGTTACAAATACGCGCTGATGGCTTATTCACCGCAGATATATAAAAGCAGCGGGCGACTGTTATCACAGGCGGGAACACGCTCCCCGGCTGAACTGGCGGAAACGGCGGCAGTCTGGCAGCAGATGTTACTCACTGCATTTTCGCAACCCGCGACCCGCGCCAATATGACCAACGCACTGATGCATATGCAGGGGTATTTCAAACGCCTGCTGAGCCCGGCAGAAAAGCAGCAGATGAGTGCAGCGATTGAGGCTTACCGCACCGGAACCGGCTCTGCGGCGGCGGTAAAGCATCTGTTACTCAGCACTGCCCGTCACTATCAGACAGATTATCTGTGTGAGCAGGCTGTCCTGCAACCGGTAAAACCGGCTCAGTCACACTCCGGGCGCAGCAGTGTGTAGCGGTCGCCCATATTTTCATAGCCCCAGTCACACATCAGCAGCAGAATCGGGATCAGCGAACGGCCTTTTTCTGTAATGGTGTATTCCACGCGGGGCGGCACTTCGGCAAAGACCGTCCGGGTCAGCAGGCCGTCCGCTTCCATCTCGCGTAATTGATTGGTTAATGTTTTTTGTGAAATGTTGACAATATAAGCCCGTATTTCACCAAAACGCTGAACGGTTTTTTCAGATAATAAATTTAATATTAACGGCTTATATTTTCCGCCGATAACTGACAGCGTCACTTCTATTTCACTGACCACTACAATTTTCTTTATTTTATCGTCCATTAGTTACCTTCAGGTTACTTTGTGAAATAAATCTGCCTTCTTGATATATGTAAAGCAAGGCATAAAATCATGCAACTTTATTGATATTCTCAGGATAAACGCAATGAAAAAATTAGTGGTTATTACCGGCGCCAGTTCCGGTATCGGTGAATCTGTGGCAAAACGGATGAGTCAGGCCGGACATCCGGTCTTATTACTGGCACGCCGCAGCCAGATTACCGAAGGATTTCATCTGCCGGACAGCCTGTGCCGCAGCGTGGATGTGACTGATCTTGCGGCAATGAAAGCCGCCATCGCGGAAGCGGAAAGTCTGTACGGCAAAACGGATTTATTAATTAACTGTGCGGGCGTTATGTTGCTGGATAATCCGTATGATCAGGATTATGCCGAATGGCAGCAAATGGTGGATGTGAATATTAACGGTGTACTGACCGGGATTAATATTGTATTGCACGATATGGTTGCGCGTCAGGAAGGCACCATTATTAATATCAGTTCAATTGCCGGACGAAAAACATTCCCGAGCCATTCAGTCTATTGCGGAACTAAATTTGCCGTTCATGCGATAACGGAAAATATCCGTGAAGAAGTGGCTCCGTCAAATGTCCGTTTAATTACCATAGCCCCGGGCGTGGTGGAAACACCGTTATTGAGTCATACCACTAATGAGGAAATTAAGCAGAATTACCAGACCTGGAAAAAAGAGATTCAGTCAGGCCTGGATCCGGAAAAAATCGCGGATTGCATTCAGTTTGCTTATCAGCAACCGCAGGATGTGTGCATCCGTGAGATTGTGATTGCCAAAACCCGGCAGGCGGGGTGAGTCAGCGGTACAGTCCCTGTGCCAGAATGTAGTCCTGAACGGCGGGGGCCAGCTGATCGCAGCAGTCCTCACCGTTTTTCAGCCGTTCGCGGATATTGGTGGCAGAAATCGGAAACAGGGGGGTATCAGCCAGGAAAATATAGCCGCACGGTCGCTTGTGCAGGTTTTCCGGTGTGGTGACCAGATGCTGCACAAACCAGTCAGCCAGCTGTTCGGACGGAAAATCGAGTGAATACCCCGGCCGTTTGCAGACCAGGATATGGCACAGGGTCAGGATCTTATCCCATTCATGCCAGGTATCAATCGTGAGCAGGGAATCCTGGCCGATGATAAAGGCCAGCGGCCGCCGTGAACCAATTTCAGCCCGGTACTGACGCAGTGTTTCCACCGTATAGGAGAGGGCATCGCGGCGCAGTTCGCGGTCATCCACCAGGAACAGCGGATCACCGTTAACAGCCAGTTGTGCCATCATCAGCCGCTGTTGTGCATCCGCTTTCGGCTGCGGACGGTGCGGCGGGACATTGTTCGGCAGTAAAATCACCTGTTCCAGACCGGCTTCCGCCGCCATGGCTTTCACGGTATTGATGTGCGCCTGGTGGATCGGGTCAAATGTGCCGCCGTACAGCGCCAGAATCCGGTTATCCGCGTTGTTCGTCATAGAGGATCTGTCCTGTCTGTGCTTTACCGCTCAGGAGCAGTGTCAGTGTCAGTAAGTCATCACTTACGGATTGTCCGTAATCCTGCTTGAGGCGGATTTCAATACGGGTGATCAGGGATATCGCCACCTGCAGGGTATGCGCATCAAGGCGATCCAGTGCATCTGTTATCATACCGCGGCGGTTCTGCCAGATGCGGTGCTTGTCAAACAGGGTGCGCAGCGGCTGGTTTCGGCTTTCGCGCTGTAATGTCAGTAACTGCATCACTTCCCGCTGGACGGTGCGCAGCAGGATCACCGGCTCGTTATCTTCCGCCAGCAGCTGAGTCAGGATATGACAGGCGCGTTTGCTTTTGCCGGCCAGCAGGGCATCCACCCAGTGATATGGGGTAAAGTGTGCCGCATCATTCACCGCTGCTTCCACACGGGGCAGAGTGAGTTTGCCGTCAGGGTAGATCAGCGCCAGCCGGGAGAGTGCCTGTGACAGCGCCAGCAGATTGCCTTCGTAGCAATAGCAGAGCAGACGGACAGCCTGTTCATCCGGCTGCAGCTGTAACAATGCTGCCCGCGCGGTAACCCATTGCGGCAGCCGGTTCAGATCCGGCGTCATACAGGCGATATAGACGCCATCCTGTGCCAGCGCTTTAAACCAGGCACTGTTTTCCTGGGCTTTGGTCAGTTTATGACCGCGCAGTATCAGCAGCAGATCCGGATGCAACTGCCCGGCCAGCCGGAGAAGCTGTTCGCCCATCGCGGCATTGGGGCCGTTTTCCGGCAGATACAGAGTGAGTGTCTGCCGTCCGGCAAACAGACTGAGTGACCGGCAGACAGAAAAAATCGCATCCCAGTCAGTATGCTGTTCAAGTGAAAAAGTGAAGTGCTCGTCAAATCCCTGTTCCTGCGCCGCATGGCGGATAGCATCCCGGGATTCCTGGAGCAGTAACGGTTCGTTCCCCCAGAGGAGGTAACGTTCACGCAGCCCCGAACGGAGCTGCGTGATGAGTTGCTCTGGTGAAACTTTTATCATGCCTTCGGTGCGACAATCTCAGCCGCTACAGCATTTTCAGCCTGTTTCTGTTGTTCGGACGGCTGGATAATCAGCAGTTTACGAACCAGACGGGCGGCAGCCTGCTCACGCATTTCCTGGCGGATCATATCTTTTTCCGCATCTTTTGCGAGTGCTTCCAGCGGGTTATCGAAGAATGAACGGTCAACGCGGACGTTGATCGGATAGACCGACCCGTTCGGCATAATGACCTGGGCATTCAGGTAATAAACCAGTTCTTTTTCAGCGGCTTTACCGTCCTGGAAAATAGATACTGTCTCTTCTGAGTCTTCGGAAGAGCTGGTGATCTTCAGAACCGGGAGGGTTGCATCACCGCTTTCAATAATCTGAACGTTATTCAGCAGCAGTTGCTGGCGGATAGCACGGGTCTGTTCGCCATACGGATCACCGGTGCTGATTTGCAGTTTCTGCAGTTCAGGCGGGATTTGCGTGGTGCCGCGCAGATGGAAGCCGCAGCCTGCGGTGACCAGCACCGCAAGCCCGAGCAACAGCGTAATAATGCGATGTCGCACGATATCTCCTTAATTAACCCACGACCAGGTTCAGTAATTTACCCGGCACATAAATGACTTTGCGAATACTCACGCCTTCGAGGTATTTCGCCACATTCGCTTCCTGCGAGGCCAGTGCCATAACAGCATCCTGCTCCGCATCGGCGGCAACCGTGATACGACCGCGGACTTTACCGTTGATCTGGATAACAATCAGTTTGGTATCGTCAATCATTGCTTCTTCGCTGGCGACCGGCCACTGTGCATCATCCACATCCGTTTCGTGACCCAGCGCTTTCCACAGGGTGAAACCGGCGTGCGGGATAATCGGAGAGAGCATACGGATAACCGCATCCAGCGCTTCCTGCATCAGCGCGCGATCCTGCTCTGTTTCCTGAGGTGCGCGCTGCAGTTCATTGAGCAGTTCCATAATCGCCGCGATGGCGGTGTTGAACTGCTTACGGCGGCCGGCGTCATCGCTGACTTTGGCAATGGTTTTGTGCAGAGAGCGTCGCAGATCTTTCTGTTCCGGTGTCAGGTTGCTGATATCCAGCGGCGCGGTTTTGCCTTTCTGAACATGCTCATACACCAGACGCCATACACGACGGATAAAGCGGTTCGCGCCTTCCACGCCGGATTCCTGCCACTCGAGGGTCAGTTCCGGTGGTGCCGCAAACATCATAAACAGACGAACGGTATCCGCGCCGTATTTTTCCACCATAATCTGCGGATCAACACCGTTGTTCTTCGATTTTGACATCTTGCTCATGCCGGTGTGAACCAGCTCGCGGCCTTCTTTATCTGTTGCCTTGATGATACGGTTTTTATCATCACGCTCAAGAATAGCTTCTTCCGGAGACACCCACACGCGGTGGCCGTCAGTGTCGGTGTAATAGAAGGAATCAGCCAGTACCATGCCCTGGCACAGCAGGTTTTTCGCCGGTTCATTTGAGTTCACCAGACCGGCATCACGCATCAGTTTGTGGAAGAAGCGGAAATACATCAGATGCATAATGGCGTGTTCGATACCGCCGATATACTGATCGACCGGCAACCAGTAGTTGGCCGCCGCCGGGTCCAGCATGCCTTTGTCGTAGTCCGGGCAGCAGTAACGGGCATAATACCAGGAGGATTCCATAAAGGTATCGAAGGTATCGGTTTCACGCAGGGCTGGCTGACCGTTGATGGTGGTTTTTGCCCACTCCGGATCGGCTTTAATCGGGCTGGTGATGCCGTCCATGACCACGTCTTCCGGCAGGATAACCGGTAACTGATCTTCCGGAACCGGCACCACGGTGCCGTCTTCCAGGGTTGCCATCGGGATTGGTGCGCCCCAGTAACGCTGACGGGAAACCCCCCAGTCGCGCAGGCGGTAGTTTACTTTGCGCTCACCCACGCCGAGTGCCACCAGTTTGTCCGCAATCGCGTTAAAACCGGCGGTGTAATCCAGACCATCAAATTCACCGGAATTAAACAGGGTGTTTTTGCCGGTCATTGCCGCTTCACTGATATCCGGCGCGTTGCCGTCTTCACCCAGAATAACCGGTTTGATTGCTAAACCGTATTTGGTGGCAAATTCCCAGTCGCGCTGATCGTGCGCCGGAACCGCCATCACGGCACCGGTACCGTATTCCATGAGAACAAAGTTAGCGACCCAGACCGGAACTTTTTCGCCGGTCAGCGGGTGAATGGCAAACATACCGGTTGCCACGCCTTTTTTCTCCATCGTGGCCATTTCAGCTTCAGCCACTTTGGTATTACGGCACTCGTCGATAAAGGTTTTCAGTTCCGGATTGTTCTGTGCAGCCTGCTGTGCCAGCGGATGACCCGCCGCCACCGCCAGATAAGTGACACCCATAAAGGTATCCGGGCGGGTGGTGTAGACACTCAGTTTTTCGGTGCTGTCCGCGACATCAAAGGTGATTTCCACACCCTCGGAACGGCCGATCCAGTTGCGCTGCATGGTTTTGACCTGCTCCGGCCAGTCTTCCAGCGTATCCAGATCATTGAGGAGTTCTTCGGCGTAAGCGGTGATTTTGATAAACCACTGCGGGATCTCTTTGCGCTCAACCGGGGTATCACAACGCCAGCAGCAGCCGTCGATAACCTGCTCGTTGGCAAGAACCGTCAGGTCATGCGGACACCAGTTCACGGCGGAGGTCTTCTTATACGCCAGACCTTTTTCATACAGTTTGGTAAAGAACCACTGTTCCCAGCGGTAATATTCCGGCGTACAGGTGGTAACTTCGCGATCCCAGTCGTAGGCGAAACCCAGCTTTTTCAGCTGTTGTTTCATGTATTCGATATTGGCGTAGGTCCACGGTGCCGGCGCGGTGTTATTTTTTACCGCAGCGCCTTCCGCAGGCAGACCGAACGCATCCCAGCCAATCGGCTGTAAGACGTTTTTACCCAGCATGCGCTGGTAACGTGACATCACATCACCCAGGGTGTAGTTACGCACGTGGCCCATGTGTAGTCGTCCTGAAGGGTATGGCAGCATAGACAGGCAGTAGTATTTCTCTTTACTGTTATCTTCAGTCACTTTAAATGTTTGTTTTTCCTGCCAGTGACTCTGGACTTGTTGCTCTATGTCTTCGGGACGATATTGTTCTTGCATGGCACCGGTATTCCTGTGGTGATGAACTGCCGGACACGGACTGACAACCAGACCGGGCGGACAGCATGAAAATATTGGGTTTCGTTAATTTCTGACCCGTTAGCATAGCCGATATGCCCCTGAGGGAACAACAGTTAAGGGCGTAAAGGGATGAAAAAAGCAGGGGAATGACAAAGAGAAGAAGAAAGGCCGGTCTGTGACCGGCCGGTCAGAACATCAGTGCAGAATTTTAGCCAGAAAATCTTTGGCGCGATCGGATTTCGGGTTGGCAAAGAAATCCTCTTTTTTACTGTCTTCGACGATTTTGCCTTCATCCATGAAAATCACGCGGTCCGCCACTTTACGGGCAAAGCCCATTTCATGGGTGACCACCATCATTGTCATGCCTTCGTGTGCCAGTTCCACCATCACGTCCAGCACTTCGTTGATCATTTCCGGGTCGAGGGCGGATGTCGGCTCATCAAACAGCATGGCGACAGGATCCATACACAGGGCGCGGGCGATAGCCACACGCTGCTGCTGTCCGCCGGACAGCTGGGACGGGAATTTATCCGCATGGACAGACAGCCCGACACGCTCCAGCAGTTTCAGCCCTTTTTCTTTTGCTGCCGCTTTATCGCGCCCCAGCACTTTTACCTGTGCCAGGGTCAGATTTTCCACAATGGAGAGGTGCGGGAACAGCTCAAAGTGCTGGAATACCATGCCGACTTTGGAACGCAGTTTCGCCAGGTTGGTGCGTTTGTCATTCACCTGAATATCATTGACGAAAATTTCGCCCTGCTGCACCGGCTCAAGGCCGTTGACGGTTTTTATCAGCGTGGATTTACCGGAGCCGGACGGGCCGCACACCACAACCACTTCCCCTTTTTTGACGTCGGTCGAGCAGTCGGTTAAGACACGGAACTGACCGTACCATTTGGAGATATTTTTCAGGGAGATCATGACACAGTCCTTCTCTTGAGATAATTAACCAGCATTGACGCACCAAAGCTGATAACAAAATAAACCGCCCCCGCAAACAGCACCATCTCGATTTGTGTTCCGTCACGCTCGCCGATATTGCTGGCGGTACGGAAGAAATCGGTCAGGCTGAGCACATACACCAGTGACGTATCCTGGAACAGGACAATTCCCTGGGTCAGCAGCAGCGGGATCATCGCACGGAATGCCTGCGGCAGCACCACCAGACGCATGGTCTGCATTTTGGTCATACCGAGGGCGAGTGAGGCGGATGTTTGTCCCCGTGACACACTCTGAATCCCGGCGCGGATAATTTCAGCATAATACGCAGCTTCAAACAGGGAAAACGCTACCATAGCTGAGATCAGACGGATATCTGTTTTTGGTGATATGCCAAGAACATTTTGGACTAAGTTAGGCACAATCAGATAGAACCATAACAGCACCATCACCAGCGGAACGGAGCGGAAGGCATTCACATAGAGGGCAGCCAGCCAGCTCACAATCTTTATGGATGACAGGCGCATCATAGCCAGTATCGTGCCCCACAGGATGCCGATAACAATCGCGGTAACCGTGATTTTCGCCGTAATAACCAGCCCCTGTAACAGGAACGGCATACCCGGCATCACCGAACTCCAGTCAAATTCGTACATCAGTGGCCTCCTGTCCCGGGCAGACGCACCCGTTTTTCCAGTAAATGCATGGCCAGCATAATAATAACGTTGATGCCGACATAGGCGAGGGTGATCGCGGTAAAGGACTCATAAGCTCTGGCAGAGTAATCCAGCAACTTCCCGGCCTGCGCAGCCATATCGACCAGCCCGATAGTGGAGGCAATGGCAGAGTTTTTCACCAGGTTAAGCATTTCCGATGTCATCGGCGGAATAATCACGCGGTAGGCATTCGGCAGCAGCACATAGCGATAAGTCTGCGGCAGTGTCAGCCCCATTGCCAATCCGGCGGCTTTCTGACCGCGCGGCAGTGACTGAATGGCGGCACGTACCTGTTCGGTCATACGGGCGGCGGTAAACAGCCCCAGACAGAGGGTGGAGGAAATAAAGAACTGGATATTCGGGTCGAGATCCATTTTAAACCAGTCGCGCAGGGACGACGGCAGGAACTCCGGGATCACCAGATACCAGGTGAAGAACTGGACGATCAGCGGCACATTACGGAAAATTTCCACGTAAATGGTGCCGAGTGAGGAGAGAAACTTATTCGGCACCGTACGGAGAATACCGAACAGGGATCCCACCAGAAAGGCGATAATCCAGGCACAGATTGACAGCAGCACCGTGACCTTCAGGCCGGACAGGATCCAGCCGAGGTAAGTGGTGTTGCCGAAGGGGGCGGGCTGAAAAAAGATGCCCCAGTCCCAGTTTGCTGACATAGCGCGGCTCCCGGTATAAAGAACGAACTCCCTGTATAAGACGGATAACCAGTGGTTACCGGACAGACAGTGTGTTTGCATGCTGCGGACTGTGGTTTATCGTCCGCGCCCGCGTCAGTGGTGAACGCGGGCGCGGCGGTCTTAGTTATATCCTCAGTCCGGACGGCGCAGCTGGTCAGGCTGTCAGCCGCCGTGGTGATTATTCAAAGGCCTTGTCATTCGGCGCTTTGAACAGCCCTTTCATTTCATCGGATAATTCAAAGTTCAGGTTGAGGTTTTTAGGCGGAATCGGCTGTTTGAACCAGCGGGTATAGGATTTCTCAGCCTCACCGGAGGTTTGCGCATCAGAAACGGTTTTATCGATCAGCGCTTTAAACTGCGGATCATCTTTGCGCAGCATACAGCCGTAGGCTTCTTCGGACTGCGGTGTGCCGACAATCACCCAGTTATCCGGTTTTTTCGCTTTGGCGCGCTCACCGGCCAGCAGGGCATCATCCATCATAAAGGCGACCGCACGACCGGATTCCAGCGTGCGGAAGGCATCCCCGTGATCTTTGGCGCTGATAATGCGCATCTTCATCTGCTTCTCATCATTGAGTTTGTTGAGCAGCATTTCGGATGTAGTACCGGATGTCACCACGACGTTTTTCCCGGCGAGATCGGCAAAATCTTTGATACCGGAATCTTTACCGGTCAGCAGACGCGTACCGACCACAAAAATAGTATTGGAGAACGCGGCCTGCTGCTGGCGCGCCAGGTTGTTGGTGGTGGAGCCGCACTCAAAATCGAATGTGCCGTTTTGTAACAGCGGGATACGGTTCTGAGAGGTCACCGGGATCAGTTTGACCTGTAAATCCGGCTTATTCAGGGTCTTTTTCACTGCATCAACAATATGGTTGGAATAATCCTGGGAATAGCCGACCACGTTTTGCTGGTTATCATAATAAGAGAAAGGGACAGAGGACTCGCGGTGACCGACGATAATCACACCGTTATCATTGATTTTTTTCAGTGTACCGGTCAGCTCTTCAGCAGAAACTGCCGCACTGGCAAGCGCGGCTCCGGTGACCAGTACAGACAAAACTAACTTGCGCATAAACAACTCCTTTTCGGGAACAGTATAAGGACGTGTGTTGCTATTGTGTTTGTATTGTTAAAAATAGAACACTATTGTTAATAAATGGAAGTTAATTTGTTTTAAATCGGGAGATCCCTCTCACTCTGTCCGATAAAGATGTGCAAGTTACACACAGAACGTACACTCATATTAAATTATGATATTTTTAGTTGACTTGGTTTTATATGCTGCAATTGGCGTAATTATTAACCTTTTAATGGTTGTTTTTACTGCCGGGCGGGATGCTGTTATGGCCGGGAAGTGCTATTGTGCCATAATCGGCTGTTGTCACAATCCGGCTGTACGGTGAAAACATCATATTGCGGTTAAATGTGTAAAGTTATGGTTATCCGGTTGTCTGAAATCGCTGGCTGTGTAAGATAAGCGGTAACTATCGGGGAGCGGGCTATGCTGAAGCAACGCAGGCAGGGTTATTTGCTGCTGTTTTTCACATTATTCTTTATCCTGTTGTGTCTGACACAACGGGTGTCTGGTGCGCCTCGCATCAGCCTGAGCCCGTCTGCGGATTTTACCACGCCGGTGCAGCTCAGTGATGCGGAAACCGGCAGCACCAATCCCGGCGGCACCTGTGATATCAGTGCCAAGTCGCTGAGTACGGTGCCGCAGTTCCCGGCAGAACCTCTCTTTTTTGCCCTTCTTTTCTTCGTCATGACGGCGGTGATTGTCCCTGTCCGTTACCGTTCGCGCTCGTGGCGTCAGCATATCCCGCCGATGCGGCTGCGCAGGCATCTCCATTTTTGTGTCATGAGGGATTAGCAACCGGCTCGCTTTATATTGTCGGGTTTTTTGCTTAATTCGGAGATGAAAAAATTATGCGTTTTGTATTAACAGCGTTTGTGCTGTTTTTGTCCGCGCTGACTTCTGTGCATGCAGCTGATACCGGCTGGACTGAAATGCCGCACAATGATCACGCCCGTGTCAGAGTCACATCAGATCAGTGGAAAGACGGAAAACTGCGTCTGCTGCTGGCTGTTGAATTACAACCGGGCTGGAAAACCTACTGGCAGTCACCGGGCGAGGGGGGCGTTGCCCCTGAACTGACATGGCAGGAGACCTCCGCTGATACACAGTGGTTCTGGCCCGCACCGCAGCGTTTTGACGTCGCAGGGCTTTCCACTCAGGGCTACGGCGGCAGTGTGGTGTTCCCGCTGGAAGTCACGGCGGCTCAGGCGCTGCCGGCGCTCAGCGGAACACTGACCTTATCCACATGCAGTAATGTCTGTATCCTGACCGATTATCCGGTCTCACTGGATACGTCTGAACCCGCGCCGGACGATTTTGACCGCCAGTATGTGATGGCGATGCAGCAGGTGCCGCAGACCGGCGGTGATATCACCATCGGCGGCAGCCGGGTAAACGGTGGTACGCTGACGATGGCACTGCACCGCCCGGGCGGCTGGCAGGATCCGCAGCTGTTTTTTAATGCGGATAAAGAAACTATTTTTGCCGCGCCGTCATTTACTCTTTCCGGGGATAATCTCACCGTCACCGTTAAAGTGACGGATGACTGGGGTGAAGTACCGTCAGATCTGAACGGAAAACCGTTGTCGGTCGTTGTGACAGACGGTCCGGCAGCGCAGGCGCTCACCACGGTGATCGGCAGCGGGCCGGATATTACGGCTGCATCCGGCAGTGATACCTCCTTTATCATGCTGTTACTGTTTGCATTGCTGGGCGGGCTGATCCTCAACGTTATGCCGTGTGTTCTGCCGGTGCTGGCGATGAAACTCGGCGCTGTGCTGTATGTGGAAAACCGCGAACGGCGGATGATCCGCACCCAGTTCCTGGTCTCCTCCTCCGGTATTATGGTCTCCTTCTGGATCCTCGCGGCACTGGTGTCGGTATTACGTCTGACACAAAGTGCGGTCGGCTGGGGAATTCAGTTCCAGAACCCGTGGTTCCTCGGCTTTATGGTGGTGGTAACCTTACTGTTCAGTGCCAATCTGTTCGGTGTTTTTTCTATCCGTCTGAGCAGTAATGCAACCACAAAACTGGCGACAGCGGGCGGCAAAGGGATGCGCGGCCACTTTATGGAAGGTATGTTTGCCACGCTGCTGGCGACCCCCTGTACCGCGCCGTTCCTCGGTACTGCCGTTGCGTTTGCGCTGGTGGCCCCGTATTCACAGCTGTGGATGATCTTTACCGCGCTGGGACTAGGGATGAGTCTGCCGTGGCTGCTGATCGCCGCATTTCCTGGAATTGCCAGAGCTCTGCCGAAACCGGGCCGCTGGATGAACGGTCTGCGTCTGGTGCTGGGTGCCATGATGTTTATTACAGCACTGTGGCTGATCAGTCTGCTGATCCCGCACACCGGGCCGGAAACCGCTGCCGTGATGGTGGGGGTTGTGCTGCTGGTACTTGCGCTGCTGGCGTTCCGCCGTACCGGTATTAAGCGCGGAACGGCGGCGCTGGCGGCACTGCTGGTGGCCGGTGGTATCTGGGCCGGTATCAATATGACGGATGACCGGCAGCAGAGCCTGGTCCGTGATCAGGTGGATTGGCAGCCGCTGACGGAAGAGGCGGTGACCACCGCGCTTTCTCAGGGGAAACGGGTTTTTGTGGATGTGACCGCCGAATGGTGCGTAACCTGCAAAGCAAACAAATACAATGTATTATTACGCGATGATGTTCAGGACGCACTCCGTGAACCGGATGTTGTCGCACTGCGCGGGGACTGGACCAAACCGTCACCGGATATTACTGCATTTTTACAAAAGCGCGGGCATCTGGCAGTACCGTTTAATCAGATTTACGGCCCTGCTTTACCTGATGGTGAAATCTTGTCACCATTGCTGGATAAAGAAACACTCTTACATCTGTTAAATCAGTCACAAGGAATTGAACCATGAAAAAAACACTCGCGGCTTTAATGATTGCTCCGCTTATCTTTACAGCCACAGCTCACGCGGCTGCTTTTACCGCTGACCAGGAAGCGCAGGTGCGTGAATTGGTTCGTGACACACTGGTCAAAAACCCGGAAATTCTGGAAGAAGCGATCGCGGCACTTCAGCAGAAACAGACCGAAAAACAGACTGCGCAGATGAAAGATGCCGTTAAAGCGAATGCTGACGCGCTGTTTAATGATAAGTACACGCCGCGCATCGGTTCAAAATCACCGAAGCTGACCATTGTCTCTTTCACCGATTATAACTGCCCGTACTGCAAACGTTTTGATCCGCAGCTGGAAGCGATGGTGAAAAAATACCCTGACGTGGCGGTAGTCTTCAAACTGCTGCCGTTCAAAGGGGAAAGTTCCCTGAATGCCAGTCGTGCCTCACTTTCTGTCTGGGAAAGCAAGCCGGAAGCATTCGCACCGCTGCATAACCGCCTGATGCAGAAAAAAACCGCACTGACCCAGGATGATATCAACAGCGCACTGAAAACCGCCAAAGCGGGTGATGTAAAAGTCACTGAGAACAGTATGAATACCATGCGTATGAACATGATGCTGGCAGAGCAGTTAGGTGTTCAGGGAACGCCTGCAACGCTGATCGGTGACGTGATGCTGCCGGGGGCCGTGGATGACGCACAGCTGGAATCTGTCATTAAGGAACAGCTGGCTAAGGTTAAATAATGCGGTTACTGCGCAGATGGGGAAAGGAATTTCTCCTGCTGCTGGTGATTTTATTTATTGCGTCACAGGCGATGGACTACTGGCGCAAACCGCAGGCACCGGATTTAAACACGGTGCCTTCACTGACACTGACAGACGGCACACCGGTGTCCATTGCGCAGATGAGTGCGGAAAAACCGTTACTGGTCTACTTTTGGGCATCCTGGTGCGGGATCTGTAAACTGACGTCGCCGTCAGTCAGCGAGCTGTCTGAGTTTGGCTACAATGTGGTGACGGTTGCTATCCGCTCCGGTGACGATGACCGGCTGGCGAAAGGGATGGCAGCGAAAGGTTACTATTTTCCGGTGATTAATGATCCGGATGGCCGTATCTCTCAGCTCTGGGGCGTGAATGTCACGCCGACCTTTGTGATTTATCACAAAGGGGAGATAGTCAGTTATACCAGCGGCTGGACCAGCCAGTTGGGTATGATGGCCCGGCTGTGGCTGGCGAAATAATCAGTCTGAAAATAAAAATCCCGCCGGTGAGCAATCACGGCGGGATTTTTTATCTGCGGAATTTTTTCTTAATCAGCGAAAATGCAGGCCGCGCTCGGTGCTCTTTCTGCGTTTTACCAGCGCCAGACCGAGGAAGATAACGGTAGCGCCCCAGACCGGCCAGGTGCCCATACGGTAATACGGCGTGAAACCGGATGCAGAGGTCACCGTGGCACTCAGGGTGGCCTGTGTGAACTGCGGCAACTGCGCGGTGACAGAGCCGTCCGGTGCAACAATGGCGGTAATACCGTTATTGGTGGCTCGCAGCAGCGGACGCCCCAGCTCCAGTGCTCGCATCCGCGCCATCTGGAAATGCTGCCACGGGCCGATGGAGCGGCCGAACCAGGCATCATTGGAGGCAGTCAGTAGTACACCGGTTTTGTCGGTCATATTGTGGCGCACCTGCTCCCCGAGGATCACTTCATAGCAAATCTCGGCGGTCAGTGTCATTTTTCCGGCGGTCAGCGGCGGCTGAATGTAACCCCCGCGGCTGAAAGCAGACATCGGCAGGTTAAAGAACGGCGCCAGCGGACGCAGTAAATCTTCCAGCGGCACAAATTCCCCGAACGGCACTAAGTGATGTTTGTAATAGCGGTTTGTATCCCGGCTGTCGTATTCACTCTTATTGCCCAACACAATCAGGGTGTTGTAAACATCATACTCTTTGCCGTCCGCTTTCGGGACCGCATCCACCACACCGGTGATAAGCTGCGCACCGCTGAGTGTCAGCAGGCCGTTAAGCTGATCCAGGAACGCAGACTGACTGGCGGCAAAATCCGGAATAGCGGATTCCGGCCAGATAATCAGGGTGTCAGGGCGGAAGTACGGGCGGCTCTCTTTGAGGTAAATGCCCAGCGTTTTATCCAGCATGCCCTGTTCCCATTTCAGGGACTGGGCGATATTTCCCTGTACCAGCGCGACCTGAGTCGGGTCGTTATTCATCTGATACCACTGGTAGTTGCGGGCAAGCCACGGCGCAAACAGCAGCACCAGTGCCGGGATCAGCGGGCGGATACGGCGCTGTGAGAGTGAAAGGGCAATCAGCCCGCTTATCACCATCAGCAGGAAGGTGATGGCATTGACACCCAGGATTGGCGCCAGTGCGCGCATCGGGCCGTCAATCTGGGTATAGCCGAATTCCAGCCACGGGAAGCCGGTCAGCACCCAGCCGCGTAAAAATTCAGTGAGCTGCCAGAGTGCCGGGGCAGCAATCACCAGACGCCAGACAGTGGCGTGCGGGAAGCATTTCGCCAGCAGACCGGCAAACAGCATCGGATAGAGCGCCAGATAGGCAGCCAGCAGGACAACAAGGAACAGGTTGGCGATTTCCGGCATACCGCCGAAATCCGCGATACTGACATACACCCAGTTTACGCCGCTGCCGAATAAGCCCAACCCCCAGGCGAAACCGATAGCACAAGCCTGTTTGCCTGTCCGGTTGAGGGTCAGCAGCAGCAGGGCGGTCAGTGCAGGCAGTGAGAAAAACCAGAGATCAAAAGGCGAAAAGGCCAGCGTTCCGCCGGCCCCGAAAATCAGTGCCAGCAGCAGACGCGGCCACTGGCGTAAACCATGAGGTGATTTTATCATGTCAGATTATCTTCATCTAAAGACGGGATTGGAGCATCGTCCGGAATCTTAACATGTAACTGGATAATTTTACGACTGTCCGCCATCGCAACTTTGAACTGGTAGTTGTCAATCTCAATGGTTTCACCCCGGGTCGGCAGATGGCCGAAGGCCTGCATCACCAGCCCGCCGACGGTATCCACTTCTTCATCGCTGAAGCGGGTGCCGAATGCGTCGTTAAAATCTTCTATCTGGGTGAGGGCGCGGACAGAATAGGAGTGCAGGCTGAGCTGACGGATATCCACGTCATCCTCATCATCGTATTCATCCTCAATTTCGCCGACGATTAACTCCAGAATGTCTTCGATAGTGACAAGTCCGGAGACGCCGCCGAATTCATCGATCACAATCGCCATATGATAGCGCTGGGAGCGGAACTCCTTAAGCAGACGGTCAACACGCTTACTTTCCGGCACAACAACCGCCTGGCGCAGGACTTTATCGATACTGAACTCTTCGGAATCACTGCGCATAAACGGCAGCAAATCTTTTGCCATCAGCAGGCCTTCAATGTGATCTTTGTCTTCGCTGATCACCGGAAAGCGGGAGTGGGCAGAATCAATAATGACATCCAGGCACTCGTCGAGTGTCTGATTACGCTTGAGAGTCACAATTTGTGAACGCGGGATCATGATATCGCGGACACGCTGATCAGAAATATCCATCACCCCTTCGAGCATATCGCGGGTGTCAGGATCGATCAGTGCATTTTGTTCGGAATCACGGATGACCTCAACGAGGTCTTCACGGCTTTTTGGCTCGCCGTGGAACAGTTGCTGGCGCAGCAGAGAAAAGAAACCCTTTTTCTGGTTCGGTGTATCACTACCCGATGGATGGTCGTCGCTCATGGCGGTTTTTTTATATTCCCCGATTTAATGAAAGATGCCGTATTATGTAGCATAAAAACGGCATCGCTGACTACGCTTTTTCTGTGATATACGGATCAGAATAGCCTAATTTTTTTAAGATTTCCGTTTCCAGGCCTTCCATCTCCTCTGCTTCATCGTCTTCGATGTGGTCATAACCCAGCAGATGCAGGCAGCCGTGAACGACCATATGTGCCCAGTGTTCTTCTTCGGTTTTTTCCTGTTCAGCGGCTTCGCGTTCCACCACCTGGCGGCAGATAATCAGATCGCCCAGCAGCGGGAGTTCAATTTCCGGCGGCGCTTCAAACGGGAAGGAGAGTACGTTGGTTGGTTTGTCCATGCCGCGGTAAGTCAGGTTCAGCTCATGGCTTTCTGCTTCATCCACCAGGCGGATGGTCACTTCACTTTCTTCCTGAAACATCGGCAGCACACCGTCAATCCAGCGCTGAAACTGTGCCTCAGAAGGCAGATTGTCTGTATTTTCACAGACGATTTGTAAATCAAGAACCGGATTACTCATGGGATTGTTCCTGCTGCGCCTGCGCACGTTCGGCATCGCGCTGCTGTTTCAGCATCTGTTTGCGTTTCTGTTCTGCGGCTTCCCACGCTTCATAGGCAATAACCACTTTTGCCACGATAGGATGACGCACCACGTCTTCACTGTGGAAGAAGTTAAAGCTCAGTTCCGGCACATCTGCCAGCACTTCAATGGCGTGGCGCAGACCGGACTTATTGCCGTTCGGCAGGTCAATCTGGGTGATATCCCCAGTGATAACCGCTTTGGAGTTAAAGCCGATACGGGTCAGAAACATTTTCATCTGTTCGATGGTGGTGTTCTGGCTTTCATCGAGAATAATAAAGGCGTCGTTCAGCGTCCGTCCGCGCATATAGGCCAGCGGTGCGACTTCAATCACGTTGCGTTCAATCAGCTTTTCCACTTTCTCAAAGCCGAGCATTTCAAACAGCGCGTCGTACAGCGGGCGCAGATACGGATCGACTTTCTGACTGAGATCGCCGGGCAGGAAGCCGAGTTTCTCACCGGCCTCAACGGCAGGGCGGGTCAGCAGGATGCGGCGGATTTCCTGACGCTCCAGGGCATCCACGGCGGCAGCGACTGCCAGATAGGTTTTCCCGGTCCCGGCAGGGCCGATACCGAAGGTGATATCGTGGTCGAGAATGTGGGCGATATACTGTGCCTGGTTTGGCGTGCGCGGTTTAACCATACCGCGTTTGGTTTTGATATTGACGGATTTTCCGTAGTCCGGCACATGCTCGTCACTCTGTTCCAGTACACGGCTTTCGGCTACAGCGAGGTGAACCTGCTCGGGGTCAATATCGCGGATAACGCCGCGCACCGGGGCGGTTTCCACATAGAGCTGACGCAGGATAGCCGCAGCGGCTTTGACACAGTGCGGTTTGCCGGTCAGCCGGAAGCGGTTGTCGCGGCGGCTGATTTCGGTGCCGAGGCGGCGCTCAAGCAGTTTGATGTTATCATCGAAGGGACCGCAGAGGCTTTGCAGGCGCTGATTTTCGGCGGGTTCGAGGAAAATTTCCTGTGTTGCTACCTGTGAAGGTGATGTATAGGTCTCTGTCACTGAATCTCTCTGTGTATTCTCACGCGCAGGTTATTCTGCGCGTGATCGTTAGTTAGTGTACGGTTGGCTGGTAGATGCCGACACCCAGTTCGTCTTCTTTACGGGTGCGGGCAATCACGGATTCCGGGGTTTCGTGAACACGCAGGTTCATCTGATCTTCTGTCCGGATCACGCGACCGCGCAGTGAGTTGGTGTAGACATCGGTAATTTCGACATCCACAAATTTGCCGATCATGTCCGGGGTGCCCTCAAAGTTCACCACGCGGTTATTTTCGGTGCGTCCGGATAACTCCATAACATCTTTGCGGGACGGGCCCTCTACCAGGATGCGCTGAGTGGTGCCGAGCATCTGACGGCTGTAGCTCATTGCCTGCTGGTTAATCCGCTGCTGTAACAGGTACAGACGCTGTTTTTTCTCGTCTTCGGTCACGTCATCCGGCAGGTCAGCCGCCGGCGTTCCCGGACG
The DNA here is from genome assembly GCF_029835375.1 of Morganella sp. GD04133. NCBI lineage: Bacteria > Pseudomonadati > Pseudomonadota > Gammaproteobacteria > Enterobacterales > Morganellaceae > Morganella > Morganella sp. GD04133. The sequence continues at coordinate 78,214 of NZ_JAODZS010000009.1, forward strand.
CGGGGAGTAGATAAAGCTGAAGCTCATATCGAAATTCACGTCGGCAATCAGCTGCATGGTTTTTTCGAAGTCGTCATTGGTTTCTCCCGGGAAGCCGACGATAAAGTCAGAGCTTATCAGAATATCCGGACGTGCTTTGCGCAGTTTGCGAATGATGGATTTGTATTCCAGCGCGGTATGGGCGCGTTTCATCTGGGTCAGAATACGGTCCGAGCCGCTCTGTACCGGCAGGTGCAGGAAGCTGACCAGTTCCGGGGTATCTTCATAAACAGCGATAATATCATCGGTGAATTCAATCGGATGGCTGGTGGTAAAGCGGATGCGGTCGATACCGTCAATCGCGGCTACCAGACGGATCAGTTCGGCAAAACTGCAGATGCTGCCGTCAAACGCCGGGCCGCGGTAAGCATTCACGTTCTGACCCAGCAGGTTTACCTCACGCACGCCCTGAGCGGCTAACTGTGCGATTTCAAACAGCACATCATCACACGGACGGCTGACTTCCTCACCACGGGTGTAAGGCACCACGCAGAAGGTGCAGTATTTATTACAGCCTTCCATGATAGAAACAAACGCGGACGGGCCTTCGGCGCGGGGTTCCGGCAGGCGGTCAAATTTCTCGATTTCCGGGAAGCTGATGTCCACAATCGGGCTGCGGTCGCCTCTGAGTTTGTTGATCATCTCCGGCAGGCGGTGCAGTGTCTGCGGGCCGAAGACAATGTCCACGGCCGGGGCGCGGCGGCGGATAAAATCCCCTTCCTGGGAGGCCACACAGCCCCCGACACCGATAATAATGTCCGGATTCACATCCTTGAGGTTTTTCCAGCGGCCAAGTTGATGGAACACTTTTTCCTGCGCTTTTTCACGGATAGAACAGGTATTAAGCAGGAGAATATCGGCTTCATCGGCATTGTCTGTTAAAGTGTAGCCGTGGGTGCTTTCCAGCAGGTCAGCCATTTTGGATGAATCGTACTCATTCATCTGACAGCCCCAGGTTTTTATGTACAGTTTTTTACTCGTCGACATTTTCTCAATCCGCTGTTTTCAGTGAAACAATACCCGCAACACTGAAAAGCATTGTGTGTATTCAATCAGGTTTGATGTAATCAATGGTCGATATTGTAGTCATTTGACACTCCGGTGACCAGACCCGGCAGCACGGATCTTCACCTTCCCCGGTGAATTTACGGTAATTGAACAAAAAATCAACGTATTAGAATAGGTATGTCATGGATAACCCGTTAGCACATTCTGAAGTCACCGTTATCGGCGGGGGAATGATTGGTGCCGCCACAGCACTGGGATTGGCTCAGGCCGGTTTTCGCGTCACGGTGGCTGAATTACAGGCACCGGCAGCGTTCGATGCGCAGAGCCGCCCTGACGTGCGGATTTCTGCCATCAGCCGCGCGTCTGCTGAGTTACTGGAGAGTCTCGGCGTATGGGAGCGTGTGCGTGCCATGCGTTGTGTGCCGTACCGCACCCTGGAAACCTATGAGGAACCGGGGTCGGAAGTGACCTTTACCGCAGAGAGCCTCGGGTTACCTGAGCTGGGGTATATGGTGGAAAACCCGGTCCTGCAACGGGCATTGTGGGAGATGATCACCACTCATGAGCTGATCACCTGTCTGTGCCCGGCGCGGTTACAGGGTATGACAAAGCAGTCCGGTGAATGGTTACTGACGTTTGATAACGGTGACATCATTACCACCCGGCTGGTGATCGGGGCGGACGGCGCGAAATCACAGGTCAGAACGCTGGCCGGTATCGGCAGTCGCGGCTGGCAGTATCGTCAGTCCTGCATGCTGATCAGCGTGGATACCGGACGTGAGCAGCAGGATATCACCTGGCAGCAGTTTTTCCCGTCCGGCCCGCGTGCGTTTCTGCCGTTGTTTGATTCGTATGCTTCGCTGGTCTGGTATGACTCACCGGCGCGGATACGCCAGCTCAGTAAACTGCCGCTGCCGCAACTGCAGGCAGAAATCCGCGCATCATTCCCTGAACGCCTCGGGGACGTGACTCCGCTGGCCTGCGGCTCTTTCCCGCTGGTGCGTCACCATGCCGCCCATTATGTGCAGGACGGGCTGGCGCTGATCGGTGATGCGGCACATACCATTAATCCGCTGGCCGGGCAGGGAGTAAATCTCGGTTACCGTGATGCGGATACCCTGCTGAATACCCTGATTGCGGCGCGGGAGTGCTGTGAGGACTGGGGCAGTGAATCTGTTCTCAGACGTTATGAGCGCCGCCGCCGCCCGGATAACCTGCTGATGCAGGCCGGGATGGATGCGTTTTATCTCACTTTCAGTAATACCCTGCCGGGGTTACAGCCGTTGCGTAATCTGGCACTGACGGTGGCACAACGTGCAACACCGCTGAAAAAACTGGCGCTGAAATATGCACTGGGGGTCTGATTACTGATTCAGGCAGGGCGGGAGATTCTCTTCTGCTTCCGGGGATGGCGGACAGCAGGCAAAAACGAAAAGCCGCTGTAAACACATCCGTGTGCGCTCAGGCGCGTCATCCCTGACGCGCATGCTTTTCGTTTATTTTGCCTGCTGTCGCGCGTTGTACATTGAGTGCAAATGAAATATTTATCCGGATGCAGAAAAGCAAAAAGCCCGTCAGAGACAGGCTTTCAGAATTTGGCTGGGGTACCAGGATTCGAACCTGGGAATGCTGGAATCAGAATCCAGTGCCTTACCGCTTGGCGATACCCCAAAAGATAGTGGCTGCAAAAGATGGTGGCTACGACGGGATTCGAACCTGTGACCCCAACATTATGAGTGTTGTGCTCTAACCAACTGAGCTACGTAGCCATCTTTTACTGCTTTAACAAAGCCGTTTTTCAGAATATGGCTGGGGTACCTGGATTCGAACCAGGGCATGCCAGGATCAAAACCTGGTGCCTTACCGCTTGGCGATACCCCACCTGAAAAACGACGCCTATCATACTTCATTTTTCCACTGAGTGGAAGATGGCTGGGGTACCAGGATTCGAACCTGGGAATGCCAGGATCAAAACCTGGTGCCTTACCGCTTGGCGATACCCCATCCGGAAATACAATAAGCAACAACGAATGTCACGAGAAATGGTGCGGGAGGCGAGACTTGAACTCGCACACCTTGCGGCGCCAGAACCTAAATCTGGTGCGTCTACCAATTTCGCCACTCCCGCAAAAAAGATGGTGGCTACGACGGGATTCGAACCTGTGACCCCAACATTATGAGTGTTGTGCTCTAACCAACTGAGCTACGTAGCCATCTTTTTTTTGCGTGACCTTCATCGGCGTTGCGGGGCGCATTATGCGGATTACAGCCAAAAGCGTCAACTGCTTTTTGCAGATATTTTGATGAAATCCGTTTGTTTGCCTGCATAATAATCACTTTGAAGATAAACAGAACAAAAAACAGGATAAAATCACAGAGTTGATACATTTATCCGGCAGCAGATTATGCTTGCGGAACCGGTCTGTTTTCCAGAACATGCAGCAGCAGTTCACCGTACAGCATGGCCCGTTTTATCAGGGCAAATGCCCCGATAGCGGAGTTTGGCGGCAGCTGAGAAATCACCACCGGCAGATCCTCACGGAAATTTTTCAGTGACTGCGTATTGATGCAGCTTTGCAGTGCGGGCAGAAGGATGTTTTCAGCCGCGGTTATCTCACCGGCAATCACCACTTTTTGCGGGTTAAACAGGTTTATCGTGATAGCAATGGCTTTTCCGAGGGAATTACCGACCTGTTTTATCACTTCTGCCGCGAGGGCATCCCCCCGGTTAGCGGCACGGCAGATGGCGCGGACAGCGCAGTTATCCGGCGTCAGTTCACTCTTAAACCCCTGAGCCAGCTGATATTTTACCCGGGTTTCAATGGCGGCATCCGATGCGACCGTTTCCAGACAGCCGAAGTTTCCGCAGTGGCAGCGTTCACCGAGCGGGTCGATCTGAATATGACCGATTTCGCCGAGATTACCACGCCGGTTCAGCAGAATCTGGCTGTTGATAATAATCCCCGCCCCGGCCCCCCGGTGAATGCGCACCAGCAGTGAATCCGCGCAATCACGGGTGGCACCGAAATAGTGTTCAGCCAGCGCGAGACTGCGGATATCATGTCCGGCATAGCAGGGCAGTTTAAAATGCTGATGGAGGTTTTCGGTCAGCGGCCAGTCATTGACCGTAATATGCGGCATATAGCGCACAATACCACGATCCGGATCGACCAGGCCGGGCAGAATCACCGCAATGGCGATAAGCTCACGGATACGGCGCTGGTGTGTCTGTCTGAAGTTGTCGATCAGCGCAATGAGTTTGGCTTCCGCATCGGCCTGAGAGGTGGCTTCCAGGGAACAGGTCTCTTCTTCGAGAGCCCGTCCGCTGAGATCAAACAGTGCGATAGTGGCATCATGGCGGCCGAGACGCACGCCGATAGTCTGAAAGGCACGGTGTTCGGAAATAATGGAGATAGCGCGGCGTCCGCCGGTGGATGCCTGCTGATCCACCTCTTTTATCAGGCCGCGCTCAAGAAGCTGACGGGTAATTTTGGTCACGCTGGCAGGTGCCAGCTGACTTTGTTCCGCAATCTGAATGCGTGAAATCGGGCCGGAACGGTCTATCAGGCGGTAAACCACCGCCCCGTTCAGCTGTTTGACTAAATCAATATTACCTATCTGCGGAATTCCGTTACCCATCGGTGTCTTTTACTCATGATGTATGGACCACATTCCCGTTAACGATTGTCATACAGACAGAAAAATCAGCGGTGAAGGCGGTCAGGTTGGCAATGCTGCCGGATTTAATACTTCCCAGTCTGTCCTGAACACCAATTGCCCGTGCCGGATAGAGTGTGGCCATGCGCAGGGTTTCATCCAGCGGGATACCGACATGCTGAACACAGTTTGCCACTGCGCGGATCATGGTGAGTGAGGAGCCACTCAGTGTGCCGTTTTCGTCCACACATAAACCATCACGATAATATATCGTTTTGCCGGCAAAGATAAAATGATCCAGCCCGCTGGTTTTCGGATCAAGCCCTGCCGGTGCAGTGGCATCGGTGACCAGGATCAGCTTGTCGCGCTTGAGGGCTTTACTGTTGCGGATGTTCGGCCAGGAGACATGCAGGCCGTCAGCAATAATTCCGGCATAGATTTCAGCGGTATCATAAATCGCGCCAATCAGTCCCGGCTGGCGGCCGGAAATGTACGGCATGGCATTAAACAGGTGTGTGGAGAGGGTGATACCGTTTTCAAACCCGGCACGGGACTCTTCATAACTTGCGTTGGAGTGCCCGGAGGAGACCACAATTCCGGCATCCGTCAGTTTGCGGATAACGGAAGTCTCCACCATTTCCGGTGCCAGGGTGAGTTTGGTTATCACATCTGCGTTGTCACACAGAAAATCAATCATGGCGGCATCCGGCTTGCGGATATAGTCCGGATTGTGCGTGCCTTTTTTCACCGGGTTGATATAAGGCCCTTCCAGATGCAGCCCCAGCGCCTGATTTTTATGGTTTTTCAGATAATCACGCATAGTGCTGACACTCAGTTTCATCAGCGAATCGGGGCTGGTGATCAGTGTCGGCAGGAAGCTGGTGCAGCCGGTGCGCTCATTGGCTTTCTGCATAATGTCCAGGGTGCGGACAGTGATATCGTCTTCATTGTCATTAAACTGTACGCCGCCGCAGCCGTTGACCTGCAAATCAATAAATCCCGGGGAGAGGATAGCACCGCCCAGAGCACGGGTATCAATTCCGTCCGGTAACTCACTGACCGGGCACACACTGTGGATTAATTCACCGTCAATAATGACCGCGTGGTTTTCCAGACGATCGTGACCGGTATAAATAATGGCATTGGTTAATGCGTACATAACGCCTCCTGGGGGAGAGAATACTGATTTAAAGATAAGACAACACAACAAAAACCGCCCGGATAAAGGGCGGTCAGCGTCGGTTATTCAGCAGCAAATTGTTCGATAATGTCAGATTCAAGGTGACAGAAATACTTCAGGGTTTTCACTTTCAGCTCAAGTGTGGCCGGTTCATCACATACCACAATGGCTTTCGGGTGGATCTGCACACAGGTAATCGTCCACATATGATTCACCGAGCCTTCAACCGCCTGCTGTACCGCCATTGCCTTGTTATGACCGGTGGCGAGGATAAGCAGCTCTTTGGCATCCATCAGTGTGCCGACACCCACGGTGAGTGCATACTTCGGTACTTTATTGATGTCATTGTCAAAGAAACGGGAGTTGGCGATACGGGTTTCCGGTGTCAGGGTTTTGACACGGGTGCGTGAGGTCAGTGATGAGCCCGGTTCGTTAAAGGCAATGTGACCGTCATTACCGACACCGCCCATAAACAGCTGCACACCGCCGTAAGCTTTCATCTTCGCTTCGTAGCGTTCACATTCCGCATCGCTATCCGGGGCATTACCATTGAGCAGGTTGATGTTTTCCGCCGGGATATCAATGTGATTAAAGAAATTCTCATGCATAAATGAGTGATAGCTCTGAGGATGGGACATCGGCAGGCCGATATACTCATCCATATTAAACGTCACCACATGACGGAAACTGACTTTTCCGGCCTGATGCAGGGCGATCAGCGCCTTGTAGGTCGCCAGCGGGGTGCCGCCGGTCGGCAGTCCCAGAACAAACGGGCGCTCTGCCGACGGGCGGAACGCATTGATTTTGTCAGCGATGTACTGTGCGGACCACTGACCGACATCCTGCGCTTTCGCAAGAGGGATTAAACGCATATCGATTCTACCTCATTAAGTTATACCGGGTTATCCGCCCGGTATCTGCTGTGCTGTCTCAGGAAGATCCTTCCTGTCTCATCTATAGCATGAATACCCGGGATTTATTAGTCACGGGTGAGAATACAGCCGCCGGAAAAGATATTTTTTATCTTAAAATAAGTTTTGTGTGACTGCCAGCATTTTAACCATCCGGTGATGAATATTGGTGATAATAATCACAAATCACAGCTATTTAATTTGCGAAGCGAAATAAACTTTTTAGACTGTTACGTATCGCCAGAGTAAAATACATGTTACGCAATCCGGTGAATACTCAGGCCGGTTGTTACACATTCAGATGTACACAAAAAGGCAGCCGCTCATGGCTGTGATAATAATGCAGTAAAACAAAAAGGCCGTTCGTCAGGGCGGCAAGGGGGAGTGAGTGGGTATACTGAACTATCTGCAGCGGATTGGCCGGGCACTGATGGTGCCTGTCGCCACATTGCCGGCTGCGGCAATTCTGATGGGGGTCGGCTACTGGATCGACCCGACGGGCTGGGGTGCGGACAACGTGGTTGCCGCGTTCCTGATTAAATCCGGTGCGGCTATCATTGATAACATGTCAATGCTGTTTGCTATCGGTATTGCGTACGGGATGTCAAAAGACAAAGACGGTGCGGCAGCACTGACCGGTTTTGTCAGCTTTATGGTGGTGACCACCCTGTGTTCCACCGCGACAGTCGGTATGATTCAGGGTATTCCGCCTGAATCCGTTCCGGCAGCGTTCAGTAAGATCAACAACCAGTTTATCGGTATCCTGGTCGGTGTTATTTCCGCCGAACTGTATAACCGTTACAGCAGTGTTGAGCTGCCGCTGGCACTGTCATTCTTCAGCGGCCGTCGTCTGGTGCCGATCCTGGCATCTTTCGTGATGATCCTGGTGGCTGCGGTGCTGATGTATGTCTGGCCGGTGATTTATGATGCACTGGTTTCCTTCGGTAAGAGCATTAAAGACCTGGGCGCGTGGGGCGCGGGGATTTACGGCTTCTTTAACCGTCTGTTAATTCCTGTCGGTCTGCACCACGCACTGAACTCCGTGTTCTGGTTCAACGTGGCGGATATCAACGATATTCCTAACTTCCTGGCCGGTCAGCAATCCATTGATGCCGGTACCGCAATTCCGGGGATCACAGGCCGTTATCAGGCCGGTTTCTTCCCGATCATGATGTTTGGTATCCCGGGGGCCGCGCTGGCGATTTATCACTGCGCCAAACCGGAAAACAAAGCAAAAGTGGCCGGTATTATGATCGCCGGTGCCTTTGCCGCGTTCTTCACCGGTATCACCGAGCCGATTGAATTCTCCTTTATGTTCGTGGCACCGGTACTGTATGTTATCCACGCCTTCCTGACCGGTATCTCCCTGTTTATCGCTGCAACCATGCAGTGGATTTCCGGCTTCGGTTTCAGTGCGGGGCTGGTGGATATGGCGTTGTCCTCACGCAACCCGCTGGCAACCAACTGGTATATGCTGATCCTGCAGGGCCTGGTTTTCTTCGCGCTGTACTATGTGGTGTTCCGTTTTGTTATCACCAAATTCAACCTGTTAACCCCGGGCCGTGAAGCGGCGATGGCAACCAACGACACCGTTGATGGTTACAGTGAGAATGTCAGCACTGATAATAAAAAAGAGGAGAAAAAATCCATCAGCAGCGAAGCGCGTCAGTATATCGCGGCTATCGGCGGTTCAGATAACCTGACCGGTATTGATGCCTGTATCACCCGTTTGCGTCTGACCGTGAAGGACTCGGCGCAGGTCAATGATGCTTATGCGAAACAAATCGGTGCTTCCGGCGTCATCCGTCTGAATAAAGAGAGTGTGCAGGTGATTGTCGGCACCCGTGCCGAACTGATTGCCAATGCCATGCGTGATGTACTGAAAGAAGGTCCGGTTGCAGCCGCTCAGGCAACCGCGGCAGCTCCAGAAGCTGTGAAAACCAAAGCGCAGGGTGACGGTAACGTGGTATTGACGCTGGTGGCACCATTCGATGGTGAAGTGGTTGATTTATCTGCTGTACCGGATGAAGCCTTTGCAAGTCGTGTTGTCGGTGACGGTATTGCCATCAAACCGGAAAGTGACACCGTATATGCCCCGGCGGCAGGTACTGTGGTGAAAATTTTTGATACCAATCATGCATTCTGTCTGGAAACCGATAATGGTGCGGAAATTATTGTTCACATGGGTATTGATACCGTGAATCTGAACGGCAACGGCTTTACCCGCCTGATCGAGGAAGGCGCACAGGTCGCGGCCGGTGATGCGGTGCTGAAACTGGATCTGGCCTATCTGAACGAACATGCCAAATCAATGATAAGTCCGGTCATCATCAGTAATATCGACGATTATGATCGTGTGGAGATTGTTGCCAAAGGTCTGGTGAAGGCAAACGACTCTGAGCTGTATCACGTCATTAAATAAGTGATTGCGGTTGTGATAATAACGGGAGGCATCTGCTTCCCGTTTTTTTTATCTGTTTTTTGCGCGAAGGTCTCTGTCAGGCTGATATTTCTGTGATCAGGTGGTTGTATATGAGCGCATCATATCGGATGATAGGGGGTTATTAACGCGCATATTGCATTGAGGAATTATGACAATGAACGAGGCTGATGCCCGCCCGACAAACTTTATTCGTCAGATCATTGACGAAGACCTGGCTTCCGGAAAACATACCACGGTTCACACCCGCTTCCCGCCTGAACCGAACGGATACCTGCATATTGGTCATGCAAAATCAATCTGCCTGAATTTCGGCATAGCACAAGACTATCAGGGACAATGCAATCTGCGTTTTGATGACACCAACCCGGTGAAAGAAGATGTGGAATACGTTAATTCCATTGAAAACGACGTCAAATGGCTCGGTTTTCAGTGGAGCGGCAAAGTGTGCTATTCCTCGGACTATTTCGACACGCTGTACAACTACGCCGTTGAGCTGATCAACAAAGGTCTGGCGTATGTCTGCGAATTAAGTCCGGAAGAAATCCGTGAATACCGCGGCACGTTAAAAGAGCCGGGCCGGAACAGCCCGTACCGCGACCGCACCCCGGAAGAGAACCTCGCGCTGTTTGAAAAAATGCGTGACGGCGGTTTTGAGGAAGGTAAGGCGTGTCTGCGTGCCAAAATCGATATGGCATCTTCCTTTATGGTGATGCGTGATCCGGTCATTTACCGTATTAAGTTTGCGACTCACCATCAGTCCGGCGACAAATGGTGCATCTACCCGATGTACGATTTCACTCACTGTATTTCTGATGCGCTGGAAGGGATCACCCATTCACTCTGTACCCTGGAATTCCAGGACAACCGCCGTCTGTATGACTGGGTGCTGGATAACATCACCATTGACTGCCACCCGCGTCAGTATGAGTTCTCCCGCCTGAATCTTGAATACACCGTGATGTCCAAGCGAAAGCTGAATCAGCTGGTGACCGAGAAATTTGTTGAAGGCTGGGATGACCCGCGCATGCTGACTATTTCCGGTCTGCGCCGCCGTGGTTATACCGCTGCCTCTATCCGCGAGTTCTGCCGTCGTATCGGGGTCACCAAACAGGATAACAACGTCGAAATGGCGGCACTGGAATCCTGTATCCGTGATGACCTGAACGAAAGCGCACCACGCGCTATGGCGGTTATCGATCCGGTGAAAGTCGTGATTGAAAACATGCCGGAAGGTGATGTGATGGTCACCATGCCGAATCATCCGAACAAACCGGAGATGGGCAGCCGTGAAGTGCCGTTCAGCCGTGAAATCTGGATTGATCGCGCGGACTTCCGTGAAGAAGCGAACAAACAGTACAAGCGTCTGGTGCTGAATAAAGAAGTGCGCCTGCGTAATGCGTTTGTGATTAAAGCTGAACGTGCGGAAAAAGACAGCGAAGGCAATATCACCACTATTTACTGCACCTATGATCCGGAAACCCTGAATAAAGATCCGGCTGACGGCCGTAAAGTGAAGGGTGTTATTCACTGGGTCAGCGTGAAACACGCGGTACCGGCGGAAATCCGTCTGTATGATCGTCTGTTCAGTGTACCGAACCCGGGCGCGGAAGATGACTTCCTGGCAACGCTTAACCCGGATTCTCTGGTGATCCGTCAGGGCTTTGTGGAGCCGTCACTGGTCGCGGCAGACAGCAGCAAACCGTATCAGTTTGAGCGCGAAGGGTATTTCTGTGCTGATGCCAAATTATCCTCAGCGGATAAATTAGTCTTTAACCGGACTGTCGGCCTGCGTGATACCTGGGCAAAAATGGAAAGTAAATAACAGATAACAGGCTGTCACTGTGACAGCCTTATATATAAGTTAACCGTTTTCTGCCTGTAAAACGCCTGATGAATATCATCAGGCGTTTTTTTTCAGAGCCTGAAACGTTACGAAAACTGAATAAAGGTCAGTCTTTTGCCTTATGTGTATTTGTATATTCGCACGTTAGAATAGGTTTTCTTTTATCCCGGGATGAAATATATAAAACGAAAAATACAGATATTGAATTATCTTAATATATTATTTCCGGTTTACCTTTCTGTGTGGTTCTATCCTGAACGACGCTTAATAACGATTAAGGTATTATATGTCTATGAATTTAGCGGGTTTAATTAGCTCAGCCATTCGTTATATTGGCCGGGGAGATACTTTACCTGTAAACACACAACTTGATAATCATTCAGCAATTACGCTCTACCTGGGAAATGCGAAATGTATTCATGTAATGACAATTGATGACACACCTGTGATATGGAGTGTTATTTGTGAATATAAGAGAGTCGATACCCGGAGCATAAGTGAATCGTTGTTATCTGTAATGAACAATTACTCGCCATTTTTTCATTTCGGTCAGCCGGCGTTAGTGAATATTGATGATAATATTGAATTACGGGCAACATTCTCATTGCTGGCTTTAAAAAATGAGGAGACAATGGCAGCAGCAATAAATGATTATACGTTGGTTATGGAAAACATCTTTAAAATATATAATATCAATTAACCCTCTTATAAAATAACTTTTCAACACGTTCGTCCGGTACTGTTAATGATAATATTTGCAGTAACTCGTCATTTCTGAAGGTTATTCTTCTGCCCCCTGTTAATGAAAGATTAAATAATGAAATTATTGACAAATAGTAAAAATACACCCACTGCAGCACAAAATCACCGAATAGCTATGGGGAATCGAGCTAACTATATTTCTGATAAATACATCAAAGAAATTGGTGGTAATAATAAATTAGCCGGGATTGGCCCCCGGTTAGGTAAGACTCCGGGGCTGAATTCAGATAATATAAATCAGCAACAAACAGTATATGCAATGCTAATGCTGGTTAATATGTCATCGTTAGCTAATACATCAGTCACCCCTTCAGCTGGCACAATATCTGAAAGTAACAAAACGACGTTTGGTGATAGTTATACTATGCCTGGATCAAATGTTACCACTAATAATAGCAAGTATGACTCATCCATGCTAAATACGTTATATAAAGTAGAACAGGATGCGAAAAATAATATTAATGTATATCACCACAGGTCTAAACGTTATTTATTCAATCATGATAAAAAAACTGTGAAATTGAGAAAACATAATTATGACGATATTGTGACTTTTTTCAATAAAAAGGATACTAATCAATCAAATTTATCAGAAACTGAAAAGCATAAAAGAGCCTGTTCTGATTTCATTACATCTTCCAATCAAAATGATAAAAATAATAAGGATTATTTATTTTGCAGATTGAAACTTTTTATAAAAAATCATAAAAAATTCAAACAACTGGATGACTATGACTTAGCGGTCTGTTTTTTGTCGAAAAATAAATTTGAACATTTAAATATGTTTGAATATTTAAAAACAGAAGAATCAGAAAAGTACCCAAGACTTGATAAGTTCTCATTGAAAAAAATAACAGTACTTACCAATAAGAACATTACAAGCGATATTAATCTGAAAGTTTATAATCTGGTTACCGGAAAAAGAAATTTAGCTGAATTTATTCCTTTTATTGAACAAAGAGGAAATACACCGGATGAAATGAAATTTTATGATACGTATCATCTTTATAAAAATGCAATTTCCGGGTATTCTGCCGGCATGAAGAAAGATAAAGTTATGCTTGTATCTCATATTCGTGTGGTTTCTGATGAACTTTATGCAACAGATAAATCAAACACCAAGCGCATAGAATATCTTAAGGTCGAGTTGTATCATTTAACAAAACTACTCCATAACAGAATTGATATTGAATTCAGACCATTGCTTGTAACGTCTGTTTTAAAAAATGGATATTATTATCCGCCTTTTGAAGAAATATCTGCCGGGATAATACTTGAAAAGGTAGTTCGTGATATACAATCTATTCCGGATAGCTATAAAGTTATTTATGGTCCTGCATACCAGGCAAGAAAATCGCTCTTAGCTTACGCGCTATATATTTGCGGGATAAGTTCAAAGGCATCTTTTGATAATTCAATATTTAATGAAAGAGATAGTAATGGAAATCGGGTAATGAGTGATCAGGATACGTATGAATATCTGATTAATAAAATGACTGGTTTCGTATCAATCCCCGGAAGTAATATACTGCAGGAAGTTGCACAACATTACTTCTATTCTGTTAGTGTGACGCTGGGATATTTACCTAATCCGGATATATTCCTGAATGTACGTGATGGTGAGGAAAAAAAACTGAAAGATTTCACTCTGAGGGATAAGGCTGACTCTCTGAGATATTATTTAAGTCAGGATATAGACATTGCAAAAATAAGAGTGCGTCAGCAACTGGATTATTTTTTATCTATTGCATCTCTTATTACTATGTTTTCAAATATAATAAATGATGTGGAGTCAATGTATACCAGCCGAAGAAACCTGATTCTATCCGGTATGGATTCAAATAACGATAAAGGTAATAATCGAATTGAGAGGCCAAATAAGGCTGATTATAACCCGCAGTATCAATCTGATGTGAGTAGTGAATACGCCAGCCGTAAAAATAAAGCCATAGGAAAAATAATCGCCTTAGACAAATTAAAAAAAATAGATGTGATTGAGGAATCGTGTGGTCCATTAAAAGTATGGACTCAAGAAAATAAAAGGGCTGACACACTGGTATTGAGTGGACATGGATGGTATCTGACACACGATAATAACCTTAATTTTGGTTTAATACCTAAAGATAAAGACATTATTTTTCTCGGTCCGAATAAGGACAAACTACTTGAAGCGGAAGAACAATTTGGCCGCTCCGCCACCGAATCATTATTTGCATCGGGTCAATACCCGGAAATACATACCCGCATAACATCAGAGGGTATACAGGTATTGAAAAAAACAATGGGAGAGGCTTCGTTAGATGAAGTGAAAAACTATAGAATTAAATATTACGAAAAAACACCGGATGAGGAATATATTGCTGCAGTAAAAGATAACAGAATTAATTTTAAAGATAATTTAATGGTGGATTTTTCATCAGTGAGTGAATTTGAAGAAGAAAAAAAATTAAGCGATATAGTGAAATTAATGAAACCGGGTAAATCTATAGCGCATTACAAAAGTATTGTTTTTTACGCATGTCGTGAATATAAGGGCTCGGGAACGCTGAGATCAGCAGCATCAACATCAGGACTGGGTGGTGGCTATAAGATAAAATTTACAGAAACACCTTTATCTATGCAGGGAAAACCGGAAAGAAAAGAAAGAGATACCTTAGAAAACGTGGTATCATCTGATGATTTGAGTTTTGACGGTCTGGTGATTATTGATAAATATACGGTAACTATCGGGGAATGGACTAACGATGAGGAACCTGTGCTTAATTATACCGCAGATATAGCAAGAGTCGCACCTTACAAAAACAGAACGCGGTAAATAAAGGCCTGCAGGCGCGTCAGGAAGTTTGTGTCATTCCGGTATTATTGGCGGGTTCTGATACAGGCGGACACTTTTCAGCCTTAAAACGCCCGATGAATCTCATCGGGCGTTTTTATATTTTAACAAAACAGCGGAAAGCGATCAGTCATCCGCCGTTATATCCGGGCGGTCTGAGAGTGCTGTAATACCCGAAATATAGTCCGTTATTCAATCAAACCCAGTCGTCGTGCGCAGATAAGTAACTCGGTGATTTTATGAACGTCGAGTTTTCGCATAATATTTAACCGATGCGTTTCCACTGTTTTAACGCTGATGCACAGCCGCTCAGCGATAAGCCGGTTGGTAAAACTATCGGCAATGAGTTTGAGAATTTGCCGT
This sequence comes from Morganella sp. GD04133, assembly GCF_029835375.1. NCBI lineage: Bacteria > Pseudomonadati > Pseudomonadota > Gammaproteobacteria > Enterobacterales > Morganellaceae > Morganella > Morganella sp. GD04133. Next base: position 93,253 of record NZ_JAODZS010000009.1, read on the forward strand.
TCGCGCGGCGTGAGTATTTCCGTGCAATCATTTTTGGTGCGAAGCGCGGTCTCAATGGCTTCCCGGTTCAGCGCGGGGTCGATATAGTATTTTTTTACGGCAACGCTTTGTAATGCTGCTAACAGCACCTGGCGGCTGCTGTTTTTCATCACATAACCCATCGCACCCGCACTTAGCGTGCGTATTGCCATCGTTTCTTCCATATGGGCGGTATAGGCCAGAATTGCCGTGTGGGGTAACCGGCGAAGCAGCTGCGGGATAAGATCCAGCCCGTTAATGCCGGGCAAGCCCAAATCAAGTACCACAATATCCGGTTCATGGATACGGCAGGCATTGTAAGCCTCCAGACCATCATCAATGTGGGCGACCACCTGAAAGCGGGGATAGGGGGAGAGCAGATTAATGATCCCATTCACAATCAGTTCATGGTCGTCGATAAGCAGGATTTTATGATCGTGCATGTGTATTACCTCTTGATAGACGGCCTTATTGGCCGGCACTGATTTATGCATCCAGTGCTGAATTCAGAATGTGGCGAAATTCGGTAATTTCCTCCTTAGCTAAAGTCAGGCCATGCTGTACGCGATTTTCCATATCAATGATGCTGCAAACCAGAGGCGTTAATCCCGCCTGACCGAGGCAACCTTTCAGGGTATGCAGCAACGTGCTTGTTTTGGGCAGGGAGCCCAGGTTGTGCTCCAGTTCACAAAGTAATAAATGCAGTGAGTGGCGTATTTTGCGGCGCATAGCGTCATCGTCCATGGGAAGCAGTGCATGCCCTGAGCTGTAATCCTGCTCCTGAAGAGTGATATCGCGCTCAAGCTGGTATTCCGCCGCAATGGAAATCGCATTGGCCAGTTGGTTGATATATACGGGTTTGGTCAGATAATGCTGCATTCCGGCTTCTTTGCTGCGGCTTATTTCCTCCGGCGTGGTATTCGCCGAGAGTGCAATAATCATGCAGTGAGGATCGTGATTCAGAGCGTCCTGACGCCAGCGCTGGGTGCATTCCATTCCGTCCGTCTCCGGCATACGAATGTCCATTAACACCAGGTCAAATCGCTGCTGCCGGCCTAATGCCAGTGCTTCTTCGCCGCTCTCTGCCAGGGTAAATTGCTGACCGAGTGAAGCCAGCATCATACCAAAAATATCCCGGTTGATAGCGGCGTCATCAACCAGCAAAATATGTAATCTCCAGGGCTGTACCGGAAGCGGAGCGGTATCCTCACTCACCACACCGGAAAGTGCGCGGACAACGGTTTCACGCAGCTTCCCGGGAAGGAAACAAAGATCATCGGCACTAAATACATTTTCTTGTCTGGCTATTTCACACGTCAGCCCCCAGGCGCAGAGCTGGCGATGCAGAACCAGCGGTGCGGCAATGTTACCCGCCAGGGGTTCGGGAGGCTGATATTTGCCGAGCGGAAGCAGCAGGGATATGCAGGTACCAAATTTCGGTGTACTGCGTATCTCAAGCCATCCTCCCATCATTTTTGCGAGGGTGGATGAAATTGTCAGGCCAAGCCCCGTCCCCTGACTGTGCCCCTTACCCTTACTCTGGAAAAAAGGCTCGAATACCGCTTTTTGATCGGCAGGTGTTATACCTTGTCCGCTGTCGCTCACGGCGAAAATCAGAAAATCACCGATGCGTTTAACGCTGAGGTAAATGGCACCTTTATCGGTAAATTTGAGGGCGTTTCCCAGCAGATTAACCAGAATCTGTCGCAGGCGGATCTTGTCCGCCCCGAATACCAGCGGCACCCGGTGACCGACAAATGTTTTCAGTGTTAATCCTTTGCTTTGCCCCGGTCCCTGGATGGTATGCATCGCCTGATCCAGCAGCGGGAGTATCGGGGTGTCTTCGATATGCAGTGATAGCTGTCCCGATTCAATGCGTGTGAAGTCGAGCAGATTGTTGATGATGCTGAGTAACGAAAGCGTACATTGGCTCGCCGTCGTGGATAGCTGTGACTGCTTTTCACTCATCGGGGTTAGCTGCAGAAGTTCGAGAGCGCCCAGAATCCCGCTCAGCGGTGTTCTCAGCTCATGGCTTATCGTCGTCAGATGGCTGCTTTTGCGCTTATTGGCCTGTTCGGCCAGCTGTTTGGCTATCGTCAGTTCACGGGTGCGTTCGGCAACCGTATTTTCCAGGCTGTCGTATTGTTTGTGCAGGGCATCAAGCAGCAGGTTATAGGTGCGGGCAATGCTTCCCAGCTCGTCATGACGGTTTTCCGGCAGCCGGGCGGAAAGTTTGCCGGGCCCGGTTTTCTCAATGATGCTGACGAAGTCCCGCAACGGGCGGGCCAGATAGCGGTGAAGCAGCCAGAACAGCATCATCGCCAGCAGCAGCAGAGTCGTCAGGGCAAAAGGCAACTGCTCCGCCACGATGTTAAGCGTGTGTTTTAGCATCCCGCTTGTCGGGTACAGGATAAGCTGTTGCCAGCCGGGACCTTTTAGTTCGCTGCGAAGCACCAGATAGCCCGGGATCTGCTGCCATCCGTCGTGGAGAGAGACATTCAGCAACTGTTTTTGCAGAATTTCGCTGTTGTTTTCCGCAAGAGCAGAGAAGGGCAGAATCTGATTGTGTTTATCAAGCCAGAGATTGATGCTCCCGCCGGAAACGTTATGGTCATAGGAGGGCAGATCATCAAGTTTAACCGCTAAACCCACCAGAATGTCATGAGAGCCTGCCGCCGCGACAGAGACGCTCCAGCCGGCGCCGGGGATATATTCCGGTTTACCCCAGAACAGATTATGATGCGTTGCGCGGCGCGGAAATTGCCACAGCTCATTTTGTCTGTGAATAAGATAATCGGGCGAATGATGGAGCGGAGGCAGAAGATAAATACCATAGCCCCGGTCAAGAATAAAGCTATCAAGATAGTATGTCTGGCCTGCAGTACCATAAATCTGAATGAAACTCATATCCTTAGCCTGCTTATCCTGCGGCGTACCGGTACCGGTATTGAAAGGGAAATAACGACACTCGCTTTTTGCGGTAAGAGGTGTATCTGCCGGTACATAGTGACGGTAGAGCTGGGCGAGCGCCAGCGCATCTCTTTCCGCACCCTGAAATCGATAGTTGCTTAACGCCATTCGCAGGCGCGATATATGGGATAAATTTTCAATAACCCGCTGTCTGTCGTTATTTAGTGAAATATAGGTAGTGATGGATATAGTAATCAACCAAATGATTAGCAAACCAATAGATATCAGTAATGTTAATCTTCCCACCAGGGAATGCTGATTTTTCATTGATTGTTATCCTTGTGCTATTTCACAATACAAAATGTCATCAGATCTGTGATGTCAAAATATAAATGTATCAGCCTTATTCCCGATTCAGGTAAAAAAATCTAATTAATATAGAGCGTAATAAATATCGGGTAAAAATATTGTGTGAATTTGTAAGTGAATATGATGGCAAGATGCAGAGGAAAAAATATCAGGTTTTTTGCTGATGTGCGCTCAGGTGGTTCTGAACGACTATAAACACAGTTCAGGAGGCTTGATCTATGTTTGATAAATTAAAAAAAATCCCTGTAGTCGAGCAGTTACGCATTGCACCTGATAGCGCAATTATATTGATGATATTAGAGGGCAGAATGGCGCGCGGATATTTGTGTTCGCGGTCTTTGGTTTTGTCAGTTTTTATTGACAATACTGATAACCTTCTTCCTGAAACCGTGAAGTATATCACTCTGTTACTTGCGGCCTGCCCGGAAACTCATGATTATGCATTGCAGTTAATACCCGATGGCGGGTGGCTGAGCTGTTATTATGACAAAAATATATCAGCTGAAAAAATGGCCACCGACATTGAAAAGCATCTGGCGCTGACACGATATTTGGCAAACGTAATCGTCAGTCAGAAAAATAGTAAGATGTGAGGCCGGTATGAAAATAAAAAGAAGGGTGGTATTTCCGGCGCTGTTTTTTTGTTTATGTACTCACGCGCAAACCTTCTCCCGTAAGGGCGATAATTTTTCGCTGCGTACCCGGGAAATGTCACTGGTATCGCTGTTGCAAAATTTAGCGGAAAACGCCGGTACACCCGTGGTCATCGACCCGGCAATTACAGAAACATTCAGTGGCACGATCCCGCCTGCTTCTCCTGATAAAATTCTGAACAAATTAGCCATACAATATAGCTTAGTAACCTGGTTTGATGGTTATACGCTGTTTGTTTACCCCTCATCACGTGTGGCGCATAGTGTCATTCCCCTCCGGACACTGCCGGCCGGTAACTTTATCCGTTATCTGCGTAAACGGGACGTGCCGGAAAAAAGCAGCTGTGAAGCGCGCACCATCCCCGGTGTTAATGCTGTTGATATCAGCGGGGTTCCCGCCTGCACCGCGCGTATTACTCAGCTGGCGTCAATGCTGGATGGAGAGATGACCCGCCGCCGGGATGATACCGTCAGTCTTGTGGTGTTCCCGCTCAAATATGCCACGGCGGTGGATGATCAGTACCAGTACCGCGATCAAAATGTCGTCGTCCCCGGGATAGTCAGTGTACTGCGTGATATGAGTCGTGGCAGTGCGCCGGCCGCCGCCGGCAGTTCAGCCGCAACACAGGGATTACCGATGTTTTCTGCCGATCCGCGGCAAAACGCCGTCATTGTGCGGGATCGTGCGGTCAATATGGCGGGTTACCGCAAACTCATCAGTGAGCTGGATAAACGACCACAGATGATAGAAATCTCGGTCACGATTATTGATGTTGATGCCGGCGATATCAGTCAGCTCGGTATTGACTGGAGTGCGGCGCTTTCTCTCGGCGGCGGCTCTGTCACCGTTAACGGCCCTGACAGTAACACCGGCGGGGGATTTTCCACTGTCATCAGCAACACGCCGGGCTTTATGGTGCGGCTATCGGCACTCGAGAAAAATTCCCATGCCTATATTTTGTCGCAGCCGTCCGTGGTGACGCTTAATAACATCCAGGCGGTACTGGATAAAAACATCACCTTTTATACCAAATTGCAGGGTGACAAAGTCGCAAAACTCGAATCTATCACGACAGGATCGCTCCTCAGGGTAACCCCGCGGCTGGTGGAAGAACAAGGCAGGCAGAATATTATGCTGAGCCTTAATATCCAGGATGGTCAGCAAAACCCGCCCCTGAGTCAGGATGAACCGTTACCGGAAGTACAAAACTCTGAGATAGCCTCTCAGGCCACACTCCGTCCGGGGCAGAGTCTGCTGCTTGGGGGATTTAAACAGGATAAACAGACGCAGACGCAGAATAAAATCCCGTTACTTGGCGATATACCGATTATCGGGCATTTGTTCAGCAGCGAACATAATGAGACCCACAGTGTTATCCGTCTGTTTCTTATCAAAGCCACGGTAGCCAATAGTGATAACAGCCATGGATAACGAGTGGAAAATCCGTTTACTCGGCGGCGTGCTGCACGGACGTGAAGTCTGTCTGGCCGGCGGGTCTCTTTCGGTCGGCGAGCGCGGTTGTGATCTCTGTATTCCGTTGCACGGCGGTGACAGGCTGGAATTCACCGCAACACCGGCAGGACTGATGATCAATACAGAGGGCGCGCCGGTGCGGATTAATGGCCGCCGGCATCAGGCCGGTAAGCCATTACCCGGGGAGGGCGTGGTACAGGCTTTGGGGCTGACGATGGCGTTTGGTCAGCATCATGCTGATTTAGCCCGCTACCCGCTTCGTCGCACACGATCAGCCCTGTTATGCGGGATGGTGCTCGCGTGTCTGATATTGACGGGGACTTCCGCGTTGATCCTGATGAATAACGGGAATCTGCCGCCACCGCAGCCGGTGACTTCCCGGGTGACAGAACTGTTGCGGCAAACCGGATTGACACAGATCACGGTAACCCGGGAAAAGAACGGCACACTCCGGCTCTCCGGCTACTGTGAGAAGAGCGAGCGCCTGCAAAGCGTGCGTCTGACGCTGGGCGAATGGGGGGTGATGTACCGGGATCATGTGGTGTGCACCGATCAGCTTATCAGACAGGTCCGGGATGTCCTGACCCGGGCAGGGTATGACGAGGCAGAAATCACCAGCAGCGCACCGGGAGAGATCAGCATTAACGCCGGTATCATGATGGGAAAGCGCTGGGCGGGTATTCAGCAGCAGCTGATGGCGATCCCCGGTCTGAAACATCTGCATATCGAAAACCGTCATGAAACTCAAATCAACGCGTTGATTGACAGCCTGTTACAGCAGGGGCTGGCAGAAAAAGTCAGCGTAACCTCAGTGGATCAGGCTTTCGTCATCAGCGGCATACTGAATAGGGATGAGCGGCAATCGTTGAACGCTATTCTGGTGCAATTGCGTCAGCAGTTCCCCGGGATCGCGCTGAGTTACCAGAATGTGGCATCGTCCGGCGAGGGCAGCCAGCGTCTCCCTTCGCCGGTCGTCGCTGTTATCCGTGGTCAGCAGGGGCTCTACCTGCTGCTGAAAGATGGTGAGCGCCTGAGGACGGGAAGCCGGCTGCCACAGGGCGGGGAAGTCGCCGCTCTGACAGACGAGGCAGTAACGCTCAGATTTCCTGACGGACTGATTAACTATTCTTTTGGTTTTTGAGCCTGTAACACTATGTCAACGCTGACTTATTTAGAAGATAGTGTGCGCGATTCTGTCAGCCTGGCGCAGGACAGATTAAACATATTGCAGGCAGCAAAAATACGGCTGCAGCAGTCGATGAATGAACCGGTTACCCGGGAGCAACATCAGCAGTTCACCTTATTGCTGGAGGCAGTCATTCAGGCTGAAGATATCATCAGGGTGATCGTATATCGCTATCACAATCAACCGGTAAAACCAGATGATGAAAACCAATATTGATGCTGAACTAAAAAGAATGGAGCGGGAATATTCCCGGCTGTGCCGGTTCTATTCAGACTTCAGGAGGCTGAAGCTGGCAGCAGCTGAACTCAGGGACCGGGCTGCAACTGACCCTGCTGCCGCGAAAAAGCGTAACGACCTGCAGGCTCTGATACCTCTGGGGGCTGAAGAGGTGGGACGCCGGGCTGAGCGGGATATTCAGGTGTTGAACGCAGCCCTGAAGCAACTGCAATCGCGACTTAAACATATTGTTAGCAACCAAACCAATAATACTGCTGAGGTGAAAATATGAGCGGAAACCTGTCAGTAAATCATCGTATTAATTTTAATACCCCGGGCTTCACAACGCCGGATATTACATTGGGTACAGGCGATAATAATACCGTTGCGGATAACCCGGATAGTAATAATCCTTTCGCCTACGCCTTATCGGTCCTCGATAATTTGCAATCGGTTTTACAAAAAATAGCTAATGCACTTTTTGCCAGGATAAATACCAGCGCCGATCGTGCGCGCAATACTCAGGATATGGCTAACCGAATGGATGAAGTTATTGCCGACGCTGCAAAAGGTGATGATAAAACCCGTAAACCGGTACCTGATGACGTCATCAGGTATATGCACGATAACGGCATTCTCGTCGATGGTATGACGATTGATGACTACATCAGTAAGCATCGGGATACAGATGGCCTCGATAAGGGATCGCTGCAGGCGATCAAAGCGGCTCTCGATAACAGCGCGAATCGCGATACCGACCTGATGACGCGTGAACAACTCAAAATTCAGAAAATATCTCAGGAGATCAATGCCGTTATCACTCAGACAGCCGGAGCAAACAATAAACTGGGTGACTTACTCAGCATGATTGCGCAGAAGATGTACTGATGATGAAAACGGATGCCTGTGAGTCAGACATCGTGCTGCGGTTTTTTCAGCAGGGCGGCGCGTTGCGGATGCTTTTTGCTGCGGATATCAGTGCTGATTTGGATGTTTTGCAGCGTTATGCACGGCAATTGGCAAATGCAGGGGAGTACGGTGCAGCGGCCCGGATCTTTAAGATACTGACCATCTGTGATGCGTGGTCTTTTGAATATTGGTTTGAACTGGGAGGCTGTTGCCGGGCGGGGGCTGCCTGGAGTGATGCCATTTATGCTTACGGGCGTGCCGCAAAAATAAGAGTATCGGAGGCGCAGGTGCCCTGCGCCGCAGGGGAGTGTTATCTCGCCTGCGGTAATCTGCCGATGGCGGCCAAAGCCTTTCGTGCCGCGCTGCTGGTATGTGGTGCGGAGCATCAGGGAGATAACCATGAAAACAGGGAAGTGGCGGATATACGCCGGCGCGCGCGTGCCGGCCTGAGCAAAACAGGAGAAGATAATGAACCGGATGCAAATTAACGGTACCCCGTTCGCCGGTGATGTGTTTTTCCGCCGGCCTCTCACCGCCCGGGTTCAGCCTGCCCGGATAGCCTGCGGGGCATTAGGTGAGCATTTTTGTGCACCGGCGCAATTTGCTGACGAAGATGAGGGCGTAAAACACCGGGGATATGTCAGTCAGCAGGAGGCAGATAAGGCATTACGCAAGCTTATGGGCATTCAGTCTGAAGGTGACGGTACACGATGTGCTACGGTGCGCGATGTGCTGGAAATGGATCCCATAATGTTATCCATAATGATGACACAGTTAGTGCTGAAAGCTTGCGGGGATAACGCCGATGCCTTATGCAGGCAGCTCGAACATGTGACTGAGGTTCAGGCTGTACTGCGTGATAAACAGGTTGCGGAATACCAGGAGCAAATCAATAAAGCGGTTGAACAGGCCGAGCAGGTGCGTAAAGCCGGGATCGTCAACGCGGTTTTTGACTGGATAATCGGCGGCGCTGAGGCCGTGATCGGTGTACTGAAGATGGTTGAAGGTATTTTAACGGCTGATCCGCTGGCGATTACCGATGGTGCAGCGTATTTCTCGGCCGGGATGGCCGGCATGGTTAAAGCGGGCGCAGAGACCGCGGAGGCGCTCGGGGCTGATAAGTCGGTTTGCGATGACATCATCAATGCAGCAGGGACAGGGCAAATGGTCTGTGAAGGAGTAGCGCTGACGCTGGATCTTTTTCAGATCGGTCGCGGTATCAGCGCCGTCCGCGCTATCACCAAAGCCACTGAAGAGGTTCTGGATACGGGCGCAGGTAAAGCGCTCACCGATGCCATTGTCAAAGGTACAGAGAGTGAGCTGAAGACACTGGCAGAGAAAGCCGGGCAGGAAGTCAGCCGGATGGTAAGTAAAGACGCCGGCATGGCGCTTGAGTGCGGGATGGCTGAGGTGGGTGAGATAGCGGCAGAAACTGCCGCTCATGAGCTGGAGGCTGAATCGGACATGGTACGCAGCATCAGTAAAAGTTTTACCCGCAAAGGTGTCGGGACGCTGGTGGAAACCGCTATCGAAGGTGCCGGTAAGGATCTGCTGAAAAAAAGTGAAGAGGTGGTGGCGAAAAAACTTCGCACTGCCATTTTAAAAAATCTGCGCTGGAGCATAGTGAAAACGGTTGTTATTGATTGCACGCGTAATCCTATGTTTTTAATTAGAAGTATTACTAATATTACCAGTGGTGCGAATAAAATTTCGGCATCTGCTATGGCCCTCGCCAGTGCAAAACTGCAAAGAGATATTGATCACCTGATGGTACAGCAGGGCTATATCGATTTTATGCAGAACTGGACAGAAGACCGAAAGAATACGCAGCAAAAGCGGCTCAATGAAACGTATCAGAATGGCGTAAACACGCTGAGAATTGGCTCAGAAATTATTGATAACAATGGCACAGTGCTGGCAAATATTGCCGGACAACGGGCCTGAGGAGGAGGTATGTGCAGAGTGGTTTTTTCTGAAAATTACGTTGTATCTCATGATGTTAATTTAGATATTGAGAAGGTCGGGAGCCCCGTAAACCAGCCGTTATCTGTTAATGGCAGCGCTGACGTTCAGGGCAGCAGCAAAGGAATGCCGGATGTGAATGATTTTCTTGCTATGTTTGATGAGATTTTTAGCAGGCTGCTGCTGCTTATGAAGCAACTGCGCGACACACTGCAGCTCTATAACCAAAAGAAACAGGAGCTGAGCTGGGGACTTGAAGTCAACACCCTGAAGCAAAGTGTTAAAGCCATTAACGATAGCTTTGATGCCACTGCGTGGAGCGCGGCTGGCGGCATTCTTTCCGGGGGGCTGATGTGCGCCGGAGCAGGTGTGGCGGCCTTTCGCGGCGAGGCCTGGATGATGGTAGGTAATGCTGCGGGGCAAATAGTCAACGGTATTGGTACCTGCTTTTCCGGAGCAAAAAACCGCAGCGCGGAGCAGGAGAAAGCCATTGCCGAGCTGCAGAACAAAGGGGCGCAGTCATATGCCAAAACGCTGGACGACACGTTGATGAAGGGCCGTGAATTCTGGCAGCAAGCGATGGATAGGTTCAGCAACTACATCGAGGCAAGTAACCAGATGCTGCGCGCGCTTTTTCGCTATTAAATGCCGGAGGATATCGTATGGATGAAATAGCGCGATTGCTGTGTAAAGAGGGACTGATTCCGTGCGCTGCCGGTCTGCCCGGCTGCGGATTGCTGCTCGGGGAGCAGGTGGAGTGGTATCCCTACCGTCTCGTTTATCGCGCCGATAAAGATACGTTGATCCTGTGCAGTCTTCATCGCGTGCCGGACAGCCAGCCGTTGCCTTCATCGCTGATGGCGCTCCGGAGGATCCTCCGGAGCCTGTTTCAGCAGGTCCCGTGGCTGCGTGCCGTCAGAATGCTGGTGATAACCGCGGTATGGGATCGCCGGCTGGCGATACAGCGCCATAAACTGGTGCGGTTGTTGTACAGGCTGGGAGCGGTCAGGGTATTTCACAACGGCGAGAGCTGGCTGGAAATAACCGCCGGTACACTGCGTAACCATGGAAAGCAACGTTCATCCCGCTATTGAAGAGCTGGAGAAGAATATGGAACCGACATCTTTTGAGCAGACGCTGTGGGACGATCCGGTTATCAAAAAAGCGCTGGCGCTTTCTCCGGATGACGTTTATGCCGACGGTTATGCCGCCTGGCAGCAGCAGGATTATGACTGTGCGCTGGTGAATTTTTCTTGGCTGGTGATGATTCAGCCCTGGAGCTGGCGGGCGCATATTGCGCTTGCCGGCGTGCTGATGATGCAAAAGGAATATGTGCAGGCGATGAACTACTACGGCTGCGCACTGATGCTGGACGCCTGCCATCCCGAGCCGGTGTATCAGATAGCCGTATGTCTGAAAGCGATGGGTGAATTGTCTGAAGCCAGAGTCGCGCTGCAGACAGCGCTGACGATGAGCTACGAAGATCCTTCTTACAGTACCGTGCGCGCCAGTGCAGAACAGATGCTGAGTCAGCTTCTAGCATAGCGTGACCGGATGAACCGATGGAGAATAGCCATGTCAAGAGTAACCAATTATTCCCGTCTGCCTTCACTGACAAAGGCTTACAGTAAGGATCACGGGGGCAGAGATGCTGAAATTACCCCTCCGGTATTGCTTCCGCCCGGTGCGGTGCTGCCGGTTCCCGCTATGTCGCTGAGTAAGGAAAACCTGCTGAAGCGACAGGCTTATAACGGGTATCTTAATCAGCATCTGGTGCGTTTTGCCGCGTCCGGTTCCGCTTTCCTGGTATCGTTAGTCGCTTCGGCAATCTCCGGCGGCGCCGGGATCCCTCTTGCCGTTGTGACCGGTACCGCCATGATTATTGCGGCAGGGGATGCCTGTTGTGCGCTGTATAACCTGATTCAGGTGAGAAATGATCGCGAACCGCTGAAAACAGGAAATGATTCTATTGTGCTGGCGACAAAGAAACTGATGACGTCCTTCGGTATGAGCGACTCACATGCGGAAGTCACAGGTGATATCGCTTCTTTCACACTTCGCGTTGGCATCTCAGCCTCCCTTCTCTTTTTACCCTTTGCGCATCTGCCGGAAAGCGCCGACTTTGCGCTCTCCTGTACTTCGTCGGCTATCTCGGTGTGGCTCATCATTCTGGGTGGCGGGATTAACACATACACCGCACGGATTGAGCGGATGTTGGGTAATCTTGTGGTATCAGCCACTCCGGTGCCCGCCACCGGAGATGATGATGAGATCGACAGACTCAGTCAGGAAAAAATCCAGAGGATGGTTAAGCAGCTGGTCGCCGCCTATGAATATTCCCGGGCAGAGCTGAACGCCCCCGCAGGCAGTCCGGCATGATAGATGCAGATATCACGCGCACCGGCCATGAAGTGGTGGTCAGTGCAGAGATGCAACAAATAATAAAGGAGATGGTTGCAGGGCTGTCGGTTCCGGTTTTGCCCGCCCCCCTGCATGATGCAGGTCATAAGGAGGCGAAAGATACCTGCAGGCAGGGGCAGAAGAGGATGCTCGCCAGACTGACTGAACGGGCGGCAGGCATAATTCCCGCGGAGCTTTTTAGCTGGCAGAGTGTTGTGCTGGGAGGACAGCTTTTTTGCTGTGGTGCGGCGATAGCGCTGGCGGTAGCCGGCGGTGGCGCGGTATCACTGCTGCTGTTCGCCGGGATTGGCCTGTCCATCGCCATTGCTGATATCGCCTGTCTGATTTATCAGCGCAAACATACCTTGCCGATGGGGCACGACAGTATCGCTAACGCGGTGTATTTCATTGCTCACCGTTTTTATGATGTGAATAAGAGCAAAAATATCGGCGAAAGCGTGTCGTTTGGGGCACGTGCGCTGCTCACGGCGGCGGTCATGGGGCAGCCGTTTATGATGACTTCTGTCGGCCTGAGCTACCCGTACTTTCGTCTGATGGACAATGCCACCCGGGGCGCACTGGTATTTTTGCGCTACGGGGCTGCAGGCTGTCCCGTAACAGGGCAGCGGGCGAGCGTCCCTTTTTTTCGCTTACTGAATCGTCTGTTTCCGCCAGCGGACAATCCTGCAGAATCTGTTGTTACTTTCAGGTCATCACCTGATAGGTAACCGCGCCGCAGCGGTCATAATTAACTGTGTAACAACTCATATAACCGGAGGCAGCAATGAATGTTGAGCAACTTGTTGACAACTTATCGCGCCTGGCACATCAGGCCGGACAGGCGATTGAGGACAAAATGAACGCACAGGACATCTCTAATCCGGAAGCCATGCTCAAAGCCCAGTTTGCCGTACAGCAGTACTCCACTTTTATTAACTATGAGAGTGCGATGCTCAAAACCATCAAAGATATGCTCAGTGGCATTATCGCCAAAATATGATGCTGACAGAGAAGGAGAGGCAACTGGTGGTAGAAGCGGCCTTTGCCGGGATAAACCATGGTCTGCAACGACAAGTCCGGGGCATTCTGCCGGTGCTGCCGTTGCTGGTTGAGGATACGAGCCTGCAGGCGCTGTGCCGCGCAGTGCTGCTGGCCGGTCTGAATGAATCCGTTCAGGCGCACCGGGCGCTTGCAGACGTTGCCCCTCCGGAGGCTGAAGCTGTAAAAACCTGGCTTAAAAAAGCTTAACAGGAGTAACTGATGAGTGTGATTAACAGTGTAACCGCGGTAAACGCCGCCACGATGAGCGCTGCGCCACCGGCAACTGCCGTGTCTGCGCCGGATAACGGGCAGATTGCCGCTTTCAATAATTTACTGTTTGCCGGTACGCCGCAGGGGAATGCGGGCAGTCTGACCCCCTCTCAGATGCTTGTGCAACAGGCCACAATACTCGGGACGACCGTGAGCGTGGACCTGGGCGCTAAGGTGGCGGGTGCGGTTTCCCAGTCGGTTAATAAACTGGCCAATATGACATGAAGTATTCGCGTCTGGCTGTGGTCATCGGATTGGTGTTGCTGTTGGCGGGTTGCCGCGTGGAGCTCTACAGCGAACTGCACGAGGAGGATGCGAATCAGATGCTGGCGATCCTCATGCAGCACCATATCGATGCCGATAAGCAGCCCGGAACCGGGGGCGTTACGCTGCGGGTGGAACAATCGCAGTTTATCAATGCCGTTGAACTGCTGCGCCTGAATGGTTTCCCCCGGCGCAGCTACGTTTCCGCTGAAACCATGTTTCCCCCGAATCAGCTGGTGGTATCACCCGCTGAGGAGCAGCAAAAAATTGTTTTCCTCAACGAGCAGAGAATTGAGCGGATGCTGAGTCAGATGGACGGCGTCATCCACGCCGGTGTGACCATTGCCTATGACAGTGCAAACGATGACAGGTCCGCCGGATCGGCTTCTGTGGCGGTATTTATCAAGTATTCACCCCAGATTAACCTTGAAATGTTCCGGGTGCAGATAAGCAACCTGGTTGAAAAATCGATCCCCGGTGTGCAGAAAGAAAATATCAGCATTCTGATGCAGCCGGCCGAATTTCGTATGCAAAGTGCGGATAACGCACCGGCAGAAACTCAGTGGAGGACAATCGCATGGATAAACCGGCACCGATGGATCCTGGTACCTTCGTTTCTGGTGGCAGTGCTGCTGTTGATTTCCCTGATGCTGATAGTCTGGCGCAAAAAAATATAGTCTGCCGCAGACCTGATGAAGCCCTGCTGCGGATGCACCGTTATCTCCGGACACCCGCGCGTTATGCTCATCCCCGCTGGCTGACACTGCTTGGTTTTATGTCTGAAGCGACATGGTGCTACGGGGCTAACCCTCCGCTCGACCGTTGTCTGAACAGAGCATTGCGGGCACGAAGAGGGACACCGCCTCTGCCCGTCATGCTCAGCCCCCGGCAGCAGCGGATGGTTCAGCTTGCACCCCGCCTTCAGGCCTTTGCACTGGCTGCGGGGTTGCTGGTGCTGGACTGCAACGACTATTTTCTGCTGCCGGACTACCGGCGGAAGTTATTGCATTTGCTTGATGACGGGCTTATCCGGCAACTGTTCGGACTTTGCCGGGGCCGCAACCGTGCTCTGCTTTCACCGGCACAATTGGCGGAAGTTGCATTGCAGCTGGGGACTGCCGTACTCAGCCGCGCCGGGCGGGGCGATCCCGTACTGCATGCGCTGCTGATTACGCTTGCACCCTGCGAACGTGCGTTATGGATGCCGGTACCGGCACCGGCGATGAATTTTCTGGAGCGAACGTTATGTACCGGGTTCCGCTGATTGAACTGACCGTACCACTGCCGGCAGGACGGATTATCCCGGCAGGAGAGCTGACGGAGTTACTGCAACAGGCCGCTGGTGTGCGCCATGCGGATCTTGAGGCAAAAGGGATTATCAATGCGGCCCGGCGTAAAGCAGAGAGGATCCTGCAGGAAGCGAAGAAAAACTGCCGCGAAACGGAAGCCTCCCGGCGTCGTGAGTTCCGCGCATGGCAACGCGATACGCTCAGGCGTCTGGAAGCCCGCTGGCTGCGAAAGCACGTCATCCGCCTGGTGCGTGATGAAGCCCTGGAACAGGCATTGGTCAGCGCGGTATCGGACAGGATCCATCACTGTATTGAACAGGTATTGAGCGCATGGTTCGGGCAGCAGCCTCCGGATAAAACGCTGTGCGCCCGGCTCGCTTTACAGGCAGAACAGATGGCGGGTGAAGGGGTTTTAACCCTGCAGTGCCATCCTGATCTTCAGCAGAGTATAAAGGAGGCGTTCGGCTCACGCTTTGTGCTGCTCGCGGCACCTGAGCTTCCCCCGGATAGCGTGGTTTTGGCATCGTCACAGCTGTCGGTGACATTTTCGCCCGAAGGCCATTTTCAGCAATTGCTGCAGTGGCTGCGTCCGTCTGGTGCTGATACAGGGGATGAAAATGAAAGCCTCTGAGATAGCTGCGCTGCAGAACCATGACGCCGGTCCCCGGGAACCGGGGGGAGTGAAAGACGCGCCATCGCCGATGGCGCAGGCGCTCATTGAGCTTGAAGAAACGTTAGGATGTGCGCTGACAGAAACGCTCGAGGATATGGGCATGTCGCTGAGCGGACAGCTCAAAGATTTTCAGCGGGCAGAATGCAGGGACAGGCAGAAACAACGACTGGACGCTTTGTTACGGATGGTACAGCGGATGCAGGAGCAGGCAGGCGGTATACCTGCTCAGCTGACACAATATTCGGATTCGCTCCCCGGTCAGCAGCTGTTAGGTATTGCGGCGTTACTGCTCGCTGAAAAAGCAGACAGAAAAAAACGTAAAGCACTCAGCGACAAACTTGCTGAACTGATGAGTCAGCAGGGCTGGGAGATATCACTGTTTGGCATGCTGGAACTGGGGCAGGTGAGTAAAGGCACGCTGGCGCAAATCAATCGTTTATTCCAGCAGGCAATGGATGAAGAGGTTGCCTCACTGGCTGCATGGTTTCAGCGCATTATGGACTGGCCGGATCGCCGGCGGCGGGTGAAAGTGTTGCTGCGCATGATGGTGTTTGAGCTTTCTGCCTGCGTTGCCGGCTCTCAGCAGCAACGGCTGGCGGCGGTACTGGTACGCTTACGCCGCGTATTGTTGTTTTTAGGGCTTGAACAGGAGTGTCTGCGAATCGAATCCGTGTGCGGGATGACTCAGGGAACGCTGCTTCCGTTGCTTGTTGAGATGACGAATGAAAGCTGGTTATTTGATGAATGGCTCGCGCCGCGTCTGGCGCAGTGTACTGCATCTGTGCGTTTATACAACCGGCTTTTGCAACATCTGGATGGGTTGTTCTCGCTGATGCCCGAACCCTGTTTTAACGATGAGGATCAGCGTGAACAAATTCTCGGCGTACTGCGCAGTATGAAGGGAGATGGGGTTATCACCTGATTACCTGTGTGTGTCTTATCTGGAACTCTGTAGCTCTACGCAAGCGGGAGGTTGTATGGAGTTAGACAGGGTGACAGAGCTTAATATTTTGCTGTTTATACAGTTAGCCGGACTTCCGGTGCGGCAGGCCACCGCCGGCATGTACTGGCAGGGTGAGAAATTTCAAACCTGGATTAGCTGGCAAAATGACCGGATCCACATCAGCCAGTGTATGCCGCTGGCCCCCTTTGATGACAACCTGCTGCCGCTGGCTCTCCGGCGCTGGCAGCCTGCTGATTTTGCCGGTATTCCGCAGCGTATTTTTCAGCTGCGCGGCGGGCTGGCGATGAGTTGTTGTCCTGCAGCCGATAGCACGGCGGAACTGTGGCTGCGGGTACATCGCTGCCAGCAGGCTTTTCTGGAGTCGCTATGCAAATCTCAATGATAAAAAGCAGGGGTATACAGGGCCTGCAAAAAGTGCTTGCTGTTTGCGCCGGGCGTCAGGACATCATTCTGGCAGTGGTGATGCTGATTGCTATCGTCATGATGATCCTGCCGTTGCCGGTATTCATGGTGGATATACTGATCGCCGTTAATATCGCTTTTTCGATTATTTTGCTGCTGATTGCCATCTATATTAATGATCCGCTGGATCTGTCGGTTTTCCCTTCTTTGCTGCTGATTACCACGTTGTACCGTCTGTCATTGACCATCAGCACCTCACGGCTGGTTTTGCTGCAGCATGATGCAGGCAATATTGTGGACGCGTTCGGTCACTTTGTGGTGGGGGGGAACCTGACAGTAGGGCTGGTTATTTTTACGATAATCACCATTATTCAGTTTATCGTTATTACTAAAGGAACCGAGCGCGTGGCTGAAGTCAGTGCCCGCTTCTCGCTTGACGGGATGCCCGGAAAGCAGATGAGTATTGACGGCGATATGCGGGCCGGGGTGATTGATGCTGTTCAGGCACAGCAGTTACGTCAGCAGGTTCAGCAGGAGAGCCGCTTTCTTGGCGCTATGGATGGTGCCATGAAGTTTGTTAAAGGCGATGCAATCGCCGGCATCATTGTGATTCTGGTCAATATTATCGGCGGCATCATTATCGCGGTAGTACAGTACGGTATGCCGCTGAGTGATGCCATACAAACATACAGCGTGTTGTCTGTTGGTGACGGGCTGTGCGGACAGATCCCTTCGCTGCTTATCTCGCTGAGCGCCGGTATCATTGTTACCCGTGTTCCCGGGGAGAAGAAACAGAACCTTGCCAGTGAATTAACCACTCAGCTTGGCCGGCAGCCGCAGGCACTGATGCTTACGGCGGCTATCCTGACTTTATTCGCTCTGATTCCCGGTTTTCCCTTTCTGGACTTTTTTATCCCGGCGATGTTCACCGCACTGCCGTTCTTTTTATTCCGGCGTCGTGCCGGGCATTCACAACACGATGTATCGCCGGGAGGGGAGATGAGCGAAGACCGGATGCAGCCGGGAGCCAGGCCGTTAACGCTGTGCGTGATGCCATCGCTTATCAGCGATACGCTGGCCCGGGATATTGATGCCTTACGCCGGATGCTTTTCGAAGAGTACGGTGTGCCGCTGCCGGAAATCACGATCATGGCGGATCACGGGGACGGCGTGCAGGGGATGTCGGTACTGCTTTACCAGGAGCCGGTTTTTTCATTATCCATTCCCGGGAACGCGTGTCTGCTGCCGGAGCCGGGTAACTATCCGGGCTGCGAAGTACAGCAATTGCCTGACGGAATGGGAAGCATCGGCTGGCTGGATCCGGCGGCTGAGAAAAAAGCGCAGGCCATGGGGCTCACGGTTGCCGGGGGAAATCAACGTATCACAGCATTACTGCGTCAGGTATTGCTGCGTCACATGGCCGAGTTTATCGGGGTGCAGGAGGCGCGTTATCTGATGGATGCTATGGAGAAACGCTATTCGGAGCTGGTTAAAGAGCTTCAGCGGCAACTGCCGATAAGCAAGATTACGGAAACACTCCAAAGGTTAGTGGCGGAAGGTATCTCGATCCGCGATTTACGTGCAGTTTTTGGCGCCCTGATTGAATGGGCGCCGCGTGAAAAAGATGTACTGATGCTGACCGAATATGTGCGCATGGCGCTGCGCCGGCATATTTTGCACAGACTGCAACCGGATGGCGGGGCACTGCGCGTACTGCGGGTGGGAGAGGGGATCGAAAACCTGATACGTGAGTCTGTCCGTCAGACCTCGGTGGGGACCTATGCGGCGCTGAGCCCCGGACAGAGTGCGCGTATTCTGAGTTTAATTCAGGAGGCACTGGATGAGCACGGTGATCTGAACATTGTCATCTCCGTTGATGCGCGCCGCTTTCTGCGCAAAATAACGGAAACGAGACTATTTCATGTTCCCGTGCTCTCCTGGCAGGAGTTGGGGGAAAACTGTACGGTGCAGGTTGTGCATAGTATCGACTTTATGCAACAGGAGTTTGCCGATGACGAAGATTAACGCAGAAATGCTGACCGCCCTCGAAAAATCACTGACACCGCTGCGGGATGTACCACAAGGTTATCTCAGGACCGGCCGGTTACTGCACGTTGGTGCAACGCTGATCAAAGCTTACCTGCCGGGGGTTTTTATGGGGGAGGTGTGTTGTCTGCTGCCGGAAGGCGGGCTGGCGGAAGTCGTGGGTATCGACGGTTCAACAGTGCAGCTTTCACCCTTTGCCAGTACGGCTGGTCTGCATTACGGGCAGCAGGTGCGTTCCCTGGGACGGCGGCATCGTGTTCCGGTCGGGGAGGATCTCTTAGGGCGGGTACTGGACGGTATGGGATTGCCTCTTGATGACGGCCCTGCTCCGCAGGGTCCCTGGCGGGATTACGATGCGCCGCCGCCGTCGGCGCTGCTGCGCCGGATGATTGATAAACCGATGTTTACCGGGATCCGTGCCATTGACGGTCTTCTGACGTGTGGTGAAGGACAGCGTGTGGGGATTTTTGCCGCAGCGGGAGTAGGGAAAAGTACGCTGATGTCGATGCTGTGCCGCAGCCCTGACAGCGACATTAACGTATTGGTGCTCATCGGTGAACGTGGCCGGGAAGTCCGTGAGTTCATTGAGAAAACGCTGGAGGAAGAGACCCGGCGGCGCTGCGTGATAGTGGTTTCAACATCTGACCGGCCCGCGCTTGAGCGTATGAGGGCGTTGTCGGTGGCGACCACGATCGCCGAAGCGTTTCGCGATCGCGGTAAGAGAGTCATGTTGTTTGCCGATTCGTTAACCCGCTTTGCCCGCGCCGCCCGTGAAATAGCGCTCGCCGGTGGTGAGGTTGCGGTTTCCGGCAGTTATCCGCCGGGCGTTTTTGCGGCATTACCGAGGCTGCTCGAACGGGCGGGCAGAAGCACTCTTGGCAGTATCACTGCATTTTACACCGTACTGGTGGAAAGCGACGATATGAACGAACCGCTGGCAGATGAAGTGAGGTCGTTACTCGATGGCCATATCGTTCTTTCCCGCCGCCTGGCGGAAGCGGCTCACTTTCCTGCTATTGACATCTTAGCCAGCATAAGCCGGCTGATGACGATGGTGGCCGGCGGTGAACATCAGATGCTGGCGAACGCAATCCGGACGTTGTTATCGACGTATCGTGATGTGGAGCTTCTGGTGCGGGTCGGTGAGTTTGTACGGGGAGAAGACGACCTGGCCGACCTTGCGGTAGACCGTTATGCCGCTATCTGTCACTTCCTTCAACAACAGAGTAATGAACCATGCGATCGCGACGAACTGCTGGCACAAATGCGTTATCTGACAGACACCTGATGCTGAATTGTTTACTCAGGATAAAAGATCGCCGCGAGGAGCGGCTGCGGCGGCAAATGAAGGAACTGGATCAGCAGCGACAGCAAACGGAGCTGCTGGATTTTCAGTATCAGAGCGGTCGTCACGATCTGATGCAAAAGCTCAATCAACTGCTTCTCTGGTCCGGTACATTGTCTGCGGGCGAACTGATGGAACAGAAACAGATTATGCATGATTTATTTCATGAGGAATACGATCTGGCGCAGCAGCAGCAGCAGCTTGCGGACGAGCAAGAACGGTTGCGGGAGAAAATCAGCGGGTTGCAGCAGATGCTGGTGAGCGTGATGAAAAAAAAAGAAAAACTGAGGAGTCTGCTGAGCAATGAACGTTAACCGGACAGAAGGTTGTCTCTGGCATAACCTGTTGCCTGAACAGGAGAAACGACAATCAACGAAAACCACCGGATTTATTCAGCTGATGGCTCAGGTGGCGGAAATGCCTGAGGGCAGCGCGGGAAAAGCGGTGCTAAGGCAAAAAAAACAACGCTACCGGCTGGAGGGAGGCTCTGCGGCGGGACTTATTTGCGAAATTGAAATGCGGGAAGGTATCACCCTGCTGAAAGTTCTGGTGCCCCGGCGTGACTTATACTGCAGGCTGAAGGACTTTTTCACCTGGCTGAATGCCGGGCTGCTGGAGATCGGGCACAACGTTACGCTGGAGGTAGAGTATGATGCAGATCTCTGCTGAAGAAAGCAGCCTTGCCGGGATAGTACAAACAGAAGGGATGGCGTTTGGCGCACTGCATGTTGCGGCTCAGTGCTGGACCGGCAGCCCGGCGGGGCGATTGTTTTCAGTCACAGCAGAAGATACCCCGTGCGGCATCTGGTTAGCTGAAAGTGACTGGCAGCAGTGGTGTGAAGGAACTCTCGGTACCGCGTCAGATCAGGAGGCCGACCCCTGTCTGCTGGCGGGTATTGCGGAATGGGGGTTGTCGCCGCTGTTGCAGGCAAGCGGTGCGACATTACACAACCTGCCGGGAACGCCCGGACATTGCAGCATGCTCAGTCAGTATATTGCGGTCGTGTTTGCCTGGCAGGTTGACGGCTATACGTTCCGCTGTGTGCTGTTTGGCTGGCCCGCCACCTGGTTCCGGACCCTTGCTGAGCAGATAAGCCCCTGTATCCGGCCGGTACGTTTATTACCACCGGTGGCGTCCGCCTGTTATGCCGGGTGGTGTCAGGTATCGGTACATGAGATGAAGAGTATCGGTCCCGGGACCGGGTTGCGGATGAATCCTTTTGGCCATCTGCGGGAGGGGGAGTTGGTTGTACTGCCGGTAACGGGAAGTGCGGTACGTATCCGGATAGAGGAGGGAGGAGAAGTGAAAACTGAAGCGCTGATCAATGATATGGAAAGCCTGTTAGCGGAGGACTGCGATCGCGCAGGTACGGCCCCGCCTTTATCGTATCATCTTGATGCCCTGCCACAAAAGCTGCTGGTAGAGGCTGGACAAATTGATATCGATCTTGGCCGGTTGCGGACGCTGCGTGAAGGTGATCTTATTGCGACCGGTGCCAGGCTCTCACCCGACGTGACGTTAAGGCTGAATGGCTGCGTGATAGGTCAGGGAGAACTGATAGCCTGCGGGGACAGTTTTCTGGTGCGAATCACCCAATGGTTTGTGCATCCGTCTGATGATGTGAATACGAATGAGGATACGGTTAACACCTGATGGAGGGTGGGTCATGGTACGGCTATAACTATTTTATAGCCGAATAAACAGGAGATAATATGCCGTTACCTGACTCTCCATGGCAGCTGATAGCACTGCTTTTTTTTCTTTCTCTGCTGCCGCTTGCTATTGTCATGGGAACCTCATTTCTGAAACTGGCAGTGGTGTTTTCTATTTTACGCAATGCGCTGGGTATTCAGCAGGTGCCGCCCAATATGGCACTTTATGGTCTGGCGCTGGTGCTCTCGCTCTTTATCATGGCCCCGACAGCCCTGGAGGTAAAAGCCGGGTGGCATCCTGAGAAGGAAGACGCGACCGTACCTTGGTTACAGGGCTGGGACAGCCGGGCGCTTGACCCTTACCGCCGGTTCCTGCAAAAAAACGCCGATGAAAAAGAGATGCATTATTTTCGTCATCTGATAGCCGGAACCTGGCCGGAAGAGGCACGGCGCCGTATTAAACCGGATTCACTTCTGATCCTGCTGCCTGCCTTTACCGTCAGCCAGTTGTCGCAGGCGTTTCGTATTGGTCTGCTTATCTACCTCCCGTTTCTGGCCATCGATCTGCTGGTATCCAACATTCTGCTGGCGATGGGAATGATGATGGTGTCCCCGATGACTATCTCTCTGCCGTTCAAGTTATTAATTTTTCTGTTGGCCGGCGGCTGGGATTTGATTCTTTCTCAGCTGGTGCAGAGTTTCAGATGACGGATGCCGGCATAACCCACCTCGTCACAGAGCTGCTGTGGCTGGTACTCATGACGTCATTACCGGTGGTGCTGGTCGCGGCAGTGGTCGGCGTGACGGTGAGTCTCCTTCAGGCACTGACCCAGATTCAGGATCAAACGCTGCAGTTTATGATAAAGCTGCTCGCCGTGGTGTTAGTTATTATGGCGACTTATCATTGGATAGGCGGACAGCTTCTCGCCTATACCCGTCAGGTGTTTTTGCAGATAGGAGTGCACGGGTGATGATCTCTCTCAGTGACGGACTGGTCACCTTAACGCTGATGTTAATGAGACCGCTTGGACTGACACTGCTTTTTCCGCTGCTGCAGACCGGTAATCTCGGCTCGGCGCTGATTCGCAATGGCGTGCTTCTGGCGCTGATGCTGCCGGTACTGCCCGTTTTTTATACCCAGCCGGTTACTTACCGGGGATGGGACTGGCTGAGTGAGATCCCGGGAGAGCTGATCATCGGTCTGATGCTGGGATTCTTCGCAGCAATTCCTTTCTGGGCCGTGGATATGGCAGGATTTCTGATTGACACGTTACGCGGTGCTACCATGGCAACCGTGTTCAACCCGGCGCTGTCGGTACAAACATCCATTTTTGGTCTGTTGTTCAGCCAGTTCCTGTGTGTGCTTTTCTTTATTACCGGTGGATTCAGTCAGCTTCTGACTGCGTTGTATGACTCATACCACTATTTACCTCCCGGCAGGACACTGCGTTTCAACGGACCATTTTTACACTTTCTGCTGGCGCAGTGGAGTGTGTTGTACCAGCTGTGCCTGAATTTTTCTCTGCCGGCCGTGTTCTGCATGGTGCTGGCGGATTTGGCGCTCGGATTGCTCAACCGATCCGCACAGCAGCTTAACGTATTCTTTTTATCCATGCCGGTGAAAAGTGTGCTGGCGCTCCTGCTATTGCTGCTCTCATTGTCATACGCCTTCCGCCAC
Source organism: Morganella sp. GD04133 (assembly GCF_029835375.1). Lineage (NCBI taxonomy): Bacteria > Pseudomonadati > Pseudomonadota > Gammaproteobacteria > Enterobacterales > Morganellaceae > Morganella > Morganella sp. GD04133. Next base: position 116,975 of record NZ_JAODZS010000009.1, read on the forward strand.
TATGCACTGGAGAGTGAATCCCTTTACCGGCATGTGAGTCAGTGGTTAGCCGGTCATGAGTGAAAAAACCGAGAAGCCTACCGCAAAAAAGAAGCGTGACAGCCGTCTGAAGGGACAGGTTATCAAAAGTCCGGAAATAATTTCCGGCATTCAGTTGCTGACGATACTGGCTTTTTTTCATTTTTTTGCCGATGAGGTTATACAGCGGATTGCCGGTCTGATACTGCTGGCTTCACGACTCATCAATCAGCCATTTGACTATGCCTTCGGACAGCTGATACAGGCATTACTGCATTCAGGAGGTGCTTTTTTTGCGCTGTTCGGCGGCATGCTGGCGGCGGCAACCATAGCGGGTTTGGTTGCACAGGTCGGCTTTCTGCTTGCCACAAAGGCGATAGGTTTCAAAAGCGATAAAATTAATCCGGTGAATAATTTTAAACAAATTTTTTCCGTACACAGTCTGATGGAATTGTTTAAATCCTGTCTGAAAGTCATTTTGCTATGTTCCGTTTTCATCTTTCTTTTCCACTCTTTTTTGCCGACATTTCAGGCGCTGCCATATTGTGACGCAGGCTGTGCCATCCCGCTTTTCACTGTTATGATCCGCTGGATATGGTATGCCTTGCTGATGTTTTACGTGGTATTGGGCGTTATTGATTATGCCTTTCAGGCACACAACGTGATGAAAAAACAGCGAATGAGTAAGGAGGATATCAAACAGGAGGCTAAAAATACGGAAGGCGACCCGCAGGTGAAAAAACGGCTGCGTGAAGTACAACATGAAATACAAAGCGGCAGCTTAGCGCAGAATATTAAGCGATCCGCCGTTGTTATCCGCAATCCCACGCACATTGCTGTTTGTCTGGGTTATGACCCTGCAGAGACACCGATTCCAACGGTTCTTGAAAAAGGAACAGATGCGCGGGCTGAACATATTGTTGCTTTTGCCACCAGACAGTCTGTTCCTGTGGTGGAGAATATTGCGCTGGCACGGCAGCTGTTTTTCAGTGTTAACACGGGTGATGTGATCCCTGAATCGCTGTTCGAACCCGTTGCCGCGTTGCTGCGCATGGTACTGGAACTTGATTATGATGCTGATGTGTGACCGGCGCAGACAGAGATATTAATCCGGGTAAGCCGCGTCACACAATGAATTCAGCTAATTAAAGTTATTGATGATGAAATTTCCCAATATCGCGGCAAAACACTGATGGACTTCCTGAGTGGGATGAAGCATATCATTATAAATATATCCGGGAGCAATGTTTATAACCGGATCGCGTTCGCCGGGAATATGAATGTAGCCATGCTCATTAAACGGATGTGTGGTGTCATAACCCACTTCGTCCGCTGTTTTTCTGATCGTCTCAAATGCTGAATATGTGTCAAAGTACGAAATTTTTTGTTCTGGATAGCGCTTCTGTAATTCCTCCGTCTTCTCTTTCAAAAGCACATTGTGAGCTATTGTAATATCGTTCATTAACACCGTGTTATGGTGCTGGCCGGCATAAGGTGTGCCGGATAAATCAGGAAGGCCCGGCACAAGAACATTGCCGACGTTACGTTTAAGGAGCTTTTCGAGTTGGTCTGCCTGCTGTTCAACCACGTTTATTACGTCACTTTTGTGTAAAGTCAAATAGTCGTTCGCACCCAGCATACAAATCGCGAGATCGTTGTCAGAAGGCGGGTATAATTTTATTTGCTTATCCAGGTTTGACACAAAATCGCCGATGATATTAAAACAGGAATAGCGGGCAGAGGTGCTCCCTCCTTCCGCATAATTGATTACTTTTTTATTTAAAAATGAAGGTGATGACAGGAACTCATTCCAGACAAACCCGTTGGTAAACCGGCCTTCATAATATTGATGGCGGGAAGGTAACAGGTGATGCGATTTTTTCAGCATCCGGCCATCGGAATCAGAAAGACTGTCGCCAAAAATAATTATTTTGTTTATTTTCTCTAAAGCGTTCTCTTTTACGCACGGATATAATCTGTTTATTTCGGTGGCGAGTCTGAAGGGGGCCTTATCATTTATTAATGGCGGACATATTGATTGCGCGGAGATATTCTTCAGGTGCTCTGCTGTCAGGGAATTAACGTTCACACTCATCCGGGCCTGCCCGTCCCTGAAGTGAGATAGTGTCACATCACATGTCATGTATTCCCATTCGTCCCTGAACGGATCATAGACGGGGAGGCTGACATCAGACCATACTGAAGTGATATCGTCCCCTCTCAGCGTATGGCTTACCGGGGACTCCCCGGGCAACGAGGTGCGGGATATTAATTGCGCTGTTAACACATCAGATACGCCTGATGCATCAAGAATACTCAGCGCGGTAATATTATCTGTCACATGAATGGTTCCCCCGGCGTTGCGGATACCTATAACGACATTATTGGTCAGCGCAGAGAGGAACCCCTGATTGCAGACCGATGCGATATGATAAATATCGGTCTTATCAAGACAATATTCCTCATCCATATACTGAAAAGATAATGAACCTGCGTTACTTTCAGTAAAGTACGCGCCCTGTTTTTCTTTGCGATCAGCTAAAGCCTTCGAGAGGAGAGACAAACTGTCTCCGGTCAGATGATAAGATTTCCCGCTGTGTTCAGCGCAGTAGTCTACTGTTGTTCTGTTGTTGAACCCCCGCCGGTGATCTTTCAGGAATTGTTCGGTTTCTTCTTCTGGTGATGCTTTTTGATAAGAGATGAGATCAGGGGAAATAAACGCATCAGCCTGAATAGTCAGAGGATGTGAATTCAGGCAGGCTGTAATGAGAATATGATAAGGAATACAGACATCGGTTCTGTGCGGAGAACGCAATACCGCTGTCTTTTTAGCGGGACAGACCGACAGGACTATTCCGTCCGTCAGAACGATGATCTCCTCACTGCCATCCGTCATTGCCCGGTACAGGGGGACTGCCAGTTCTTTGGCAAGGGATTCTGAATGTTGTGAGGAAGTGGGGCGAAGCCCTGTAAACGAGAGAATTAAATCGATTAACCGGGCAACAGGAGACATCTGTTCACGTCTGTTGGATTCAATGAAATCAGATACAGGCTTAAAAGCAGACGGCATAATTTCCATGGCATCATTTTTCCATAGTGAGGGTTTTGACAGGTTATGTTGCGTCAGTGATGGCAAATCAGCAGACGTCGTCCGGTGACCGCCGGGGCGGTCACCATCATATTTACAACAAAGCGTAAAGTGTTTCCGCTATTCAATAAAACCCAGTTTAAACTGTGACTTACCAGTCAGTGATTCCAGATCCGGGCTTTCCGGATAAGCGGCAAGCAGGGGTAAAAAAACGGCACCGCCAATAATACGCCGGCTGTTGGCCTTTGCCGGTCGCAGTCCCCATATATTCTGGTATGTCATCGGTACTGTCTGTCCGTTAATGACCGTGTTACCGATGTACAGCATGATATGTCCGGGAATATAGACAAGCGTGGTAAAGGGTTTGCCATGCTCCGTAAGATAACGAAGACGGGTGGCGGTATTCTCCCGGCTGAGGTCGACAATTCGTGTGGCCGACTGTATCTGTGCCGCAGAGTTTCTGGGAAGAAATATACCAAAAGGCATTATGAGGCTGCGTATTTCGGCAGAGCAGTCATTATAAAAATTATAATTTCCCCATCCGTAGGGTCTGCCGCTCATCGACTTCATCAGCACAGCCATATTAGCGGGTATCATTTTCCATGGCATGGCAACAAACTCACCTTCCTTTACACTGACCTGGTGAATTTGTGCGCGGCCATCACTTTTACGCACCGGCACAATAACGTCAAAAAAGCCGGGCCGTCCATTCCTGAATGGCAGAAGGGTTCCGGGACGTGCAGTAAAATAATATTGTCCTCCCCCATGAACGGAAACCGGTTCTTTAATAAACGCCCCCAGGTTGTCAGTAGCCAGAGTCAGCCATTCAGTGACAAACTGCTGATCCGCCTCTGCAATATCTTCGCTGTGTACCCACCCGGTCACAGTGGGGGATAATACGTATTTCCAGCGGCTGTCGCGGCTGGCTGCCAGTACGTATACAGGGGTGCCGGGACGGACAGAGGACATCTGTAAATTGTCAAAAGGGTAGCCTTGTCCGGCCTGACGGGGGTCACCATAAGCCGGGTCGTTTGTCGGAAGAACCCTAACCAGCGTTTCCCTGACAGCAATCCCCCTTGCTGACGGGGTATAAACCCGGTTAATGCTGGTCGTCATGTTATCTCTTATCTGTTGTTTCCAGGCGGCGGGGTGGACTCTGAAGTTTCCGCCCCGGGAAACACTTCGCTCACCCAGGTACATCCTGATGTTGGCATCACGACTAACATCCGCCCCTTTGCGCAGAACTGATGCGATATAAGATGGATTCCAGGGCGACTTTTCGCCCGCACCCATACCAAAATAACGGGATTTCAGGTCAGAAAAGTGGCGCTGCTGTGCCGCGGCTGCCATGACAGGAACGTGCATATCCGGGCCGGGAGGGAACCATTTATCGGCGGATTGCGGGTAATTGCTCAGCGGGAACAGTGATTTGGTTGGATCAATATAGTCTGCCGGTACATGACCGGCCGTTGTCACTTTATTTGACACCTGTCTGAGCGGGGCAGAGTGGCATGCCGATAACAGCAGGGGAACAACCAGACAGAGGGGCTTTATGCTTGCGGGGATCCGGACTCTTTTCATTGCGTATCTCCTGTCATGGCGGACGACTCAGCCCGCAAAACAACGATGCCCGGTTTCGCGCGCATGTATTCCGCGAACGGAGAGTCCACCACTTTGTTGTTTTCGGCCAGCGAGGAGGCATTTCTGAACCATACCTTGCCATCGTGACGAACTACGATACCCACATGCGAAACGTCCAGACCGTCCAGCGCAGAGTAGACGCCGACATAATCGCCGGTTTTCAGATTATCCAGCACCTGCCGGCTGATGGCTTTTCCCGGAATATAATGTATTTTACGGGGATGAATGCCCAGACCCGGGATGTACTCACTTCCATCCGGTTTGCGGTTAAGTTGTTTGTCTGCAACGGCATAGTCAGGGCTGATATCCGGTGTGACATCCCGGGCGTTGTACGGCTTTGTGGCGGACCAGTCAGAGAAGAAGTGCCGGCGGCTGAGATAGCTAACATTCCCTCCGGTGTAACGAACCGCCGCAAGATTGCGCAGAAATGATGCCTGGTCATGGCTGCGGGTCAGGGCTTCGGTGTAATCTATAAACGTAAAACAGTCCACACCGTTAAAATTCGCGACAAGCGATTCGGGCGTGCCAGGTCCGCCGATAAGCGTATTAGCCTGGTAAGGCGTACCGGGAAAGGCGGATGACACCCGGCTTATCACCTCCCCGTGATCTTCACCGGAAAACGGTAAAACATCAGTGTGAATAATCCGGCTGACTTTTCCCGCTGTAAGACTGTCCATGATGGTCTGATATTTTTCTGTACCGGGTGCGGCACTGGCCGTCATCAGATGCGCCAACATCAATGACACTGTCAATGCTTGTACGTTCATAACACATTCCCTTAAAGTTAATAAATTTTTAAGGTATATGATTGTAATTGATGAAGAAAAACGCTATCAGCTGATCACCTGATTCAACAATCAGGAGCCGGATGGAAAATAACGTGAAGGCATGATGTGACCTGACTTTCTGTCTTCCCTGATGGACTCCGTCTTCATATATTATGGTTTGAGAAGTGCTTTATATTCAGTCACTCTCTTTTTATGCGCTGAGACGGATAATTCTTTTCCGTTTATAACAGATTTATTGTTATCAAACCTGCTAAGGATAGTTTCATTTTTTTTGTTAATAATAGTATCAACCGCCTTCGGGTTAGTATTTAAGTATTCATCAAGACGTTTTTTACCCTGAATGCCAATATGGAAGACCCGCTTCCTTTAAAGTTTGATGGTTCAAATAATATCAGAGATATTTTCTCATTTGTTTTTTTACAATCAATGATACCAAAATGTATTCCATCTTCACCCATGTTAACAATGAATCGGAAAGATTTAACTCTGCGGCCTATTATTTTTTTTTATTTCCTCAGAAAGGTACTGTGGCGATTCAACAAAATTAAGGTTCATTTCAGGATATTTATCGTTCGCCTGTATTACCAGTGCCGGCATGATCTCCATATCTTTCATTGAATAACTGTTATTGTACCATGAATTATCCGCTATATCATTTTCCAACTGTATTATTATATTTTTGAGTTTTTCATCACTGATGAAAGAACAGGCATGCTCGTTTGATAAACTCACGGGGGAATTTATTGGTGATATTGATCTAATCATTTATTTTACCTTCATTCAGTGAAATAATAGCGATCGGGTCACAGATCACATACACGTATTTTCATCCCCCGGCATTGAATGAACCGGGGGCTGAAAAATTTTTCCCTGTTGTTATCCTTTGGTGTATACATTGAATTGGTATGGTTCTGCACCGATAAGCGCCCGGTGCTGATTTGGTGAAGAGTTCATGAAAATCATTTTACGAATAGCATCAGCACGATTCACAAACATATCCAGCATATTATACAAACTATCCTCGTTATTATCACACGCTTTTCTTAATACATACATGATTACATCTTCTTCTTCAGAAAGACACAATACGCCGAACCCAAACCGATGTTCGTTCATATTGATTGCCAGCATTTTCTTATAGTGAGAACTTGAGCATTTTATATCACGGGAATAACAAATTTTTGCGTGAAAATACCATTTTCCCTCCAGTAACCGTACAATAAAATGATGGCCATCGATAATCAGTAAAAACTGCTGTTGAATATCGGGAATAATGTTAACACCTAATTTTTCTGCCAAAAAAGCTATTTGTTTTTCTGTGTAATATTCCATATTTAATTATTCCTTCAATTTATTATTAGTATCAGAAGTCGGGGTATCAATTACAATCATAAAATTTAACACCATCAACACCATCAACACCATCAACATCATCAACATCATCAACATCATCAGTCATGCTGTATGCTTTGGCAATTCGATGTCTATTTATAGCTGCTTCTATGGCAGTCTTGAAATCTATTTCAGGTGGTTTATTATTCTCAGTTTTCTTCCTCAGTTCAACTTGTTCACTCGGTAATGCTGTTGGATTTATTGGTGGAAGTTGTTTATTTTTCGATGCGGCGATGTCGATATTTGGTGGTGGTGGTGGTGGTGGTGGTGGTGTGGCATCAGTATGTACATGCGGCAACGGAGGCGGTGCCATATTTTTCGGCACGGTGGCATGTACTTGCGGTAATGAAGGCTGTTGTGGTGGTACTATATTTTCCGATGCGGCAGCGTTGATATGTGCTTGTGGCAGTATCTCATTAAACTTATAAAAAAGATCTGCATACACATTATGACGATATTGATCATGCTTACCTGTATAGATTAATTGAGCTTTAATCATGGCCGCTCCTTCAGATATCTGTTCAAAGTCTTCTGTTGTGAAATTAGGATCTAACTCGCCATAAATGTTAATCTCATTTTTTTCATATTTTTCTTCGGCTGTATTGAATCCGGAAATATTTTTACCGGCTACTGTATCCATAAATTTGTATGATGATGCTGGCATAGCGGTAACAAAGTCGACAAGTGCAGTCTTCAAAGCAGATTTAAAATCGTCGCAGAATGATTTTCTGTTAATGGTATTTACCATTAATTCATCAACGCGGTTAGTGAGGTCGGAAAGTAAAGCTAAGTCGAAATGATTTAATTGAGACATACAAAAATCAGCAAAGCCATCTTTTTTGATTAAAAGTGAGATTGTTTTATCTTTTTCAAGACATTTTTTGTAATTAATACCATTTATTTTAATTTTATCCAGGATATTAATTACATCTGTGACCACTAATTTTTTTTTGCCTTTAATATGTGAATTAACAATATCCTGGGATCTTTCCTCATAAATGTCATTTATTGCTTTACAGAAAGATGTAACTGCCTGAGCTTCCCTGTGTTGCAGCTTTTTATACATTGCATTAATACAACAAATAGATCCTAAGCGGGTGCTATTCAACATAATAATAAAACGCTCGCATAATGAACGCCCTGCAGTTAAACGTGATTCTCTTCCGTTACTGCTTAATGTTACTATATCGTCTTGATTACTTTTTTTTGCAATTTCAACAAAGTGGTCATAATTCATAGAACCTGTAGCAGTTACTGACGTTGTCATAATATAGCTCCTTTGTTTTTTTATCCAAGAAGAATGTAAAAGCTCATGTAAATATATATATAAAACTATCGCTATATTTAATAGGGCAATAACCTTATTTTAGTTTTCTGTAGCAATCGTATTAACTTCGCTAAGAAAATATGACCATCAATAGGGTGATAACCTGATGCAAAAAAAGGTGTTTTAAGGGCATAATTTATTTCCCTTATGTAACTTACTACCTGGAGACTATTTATGTTAGCATCTACTTCAAACTCTAATTCTGTAAACGCAACCTCGGTTTCACTGCAGGAAAATCATTGCCCGGTAATTTCCGGGAAAATTGATCTTCTGAAGGAAAAATTAAATGTAATAGAACCGAACAAAACAACTCATGAAATAAGATATTTCACAGATTTCATTGAAAAAAATGAAACCAAAATGAGGGATGTCACGGCAATCAGTGACAAATTGTTGACTGCACTAAGCGTGGTAAATTCGATAAAGGATAATATCGCAATGGGTGAGGATAATAAGGCGAATTTAAGCCAGCTTAATAACTTGACACGTGAAATGGAGGACATGTTAAAGCCGGATGAACGTAAAAATATGGGTGAGCGCATCAGCGCTGAATTTAGAAGAAGTTCAGGAAAGGCAGTTGCCGAAGCAAATAGAGTCGCCAATAAAGCAGAAAAGGAAATGAAAAGAATATTTAGGAGGTTCTGATATTTTTTATAATTAACGTATATTCCGGACGATTTCCTCTGACACAAAGTGGTGATGCCCTGTTACCGGCTATACGTTAGTTTTTTCCCGGTTTCATACAAATTCCAATCCGTTACATTCAATGGTGGTCACTATGGATATCCATCTTACCAGCAGATTCCGGTATCATTGCGCCATAACCGAAAATGATATTTCTGCATGTATAACAGCCAACCATGAGAAAGAGGTGACCAGCCTGCGGGGAAAAATCGCAGACTGGTTCCTTGGCACACAAAAAGAGGCTGCGAAGCTCGCTTTGTTTCGTCTGGCTCGTGCGGACACAGCGGCACAACAACTGGCCTTATTTGCTGAACTGAAGCAGTACGTATCAGCTGCATGGCAGAATTTATTAACCTGGCAATTCGATGACAATCATGGTTCCTGTTTCAAAATAGGGGATAGTGAAATCAGGTGTCACGATACGACTCAGGAAATCGTCCCGGAAAACCGCAGTACTGTTAATCCCGGCGATGCATGCCATCTGCTTTTGTCGATGAAGTACGCCGGGAATGATATTGTCTCTGAGTTTCATCATTTCTCTGTCGGATCTGAGCCTGACAGAACGGCTGATTCAGTACTCAGCAGCGAAAATGAGTTTCTGAAGCAAAATCCCGCGTTGCTCGGAGCACTAAAACTGATTGGTTTAAACCAAGATGATAGTCAGGATGATTTTCCGCGGGCTGTTTATCAGCATGTCAAAAAATGGATCTATCAAATAACAAGAGATGACGATAAATCTGCCCGGGCTGCCGGGAATGCACGGAATTTGTCGATTCTGGCCCGCCTTAAATCCGAAGCCTGAAAAACGGTAATAAATATCCCCCGGCCAGGCCGGGGGTTTTCTGTGTACAATAAAAAAGGCGCAAT
>NZ_JAODZS010000090.1:0-1365 GCF_029835375.1 Morganella sp. GD04133
TGAAGTGACCCCATAAAGTTGGACACTTTTAGTTAAGCAGCTTGTAAGGCCTGATTTCGATATTGAACCGGAGTCAGGCCTTTTAATTTGACTTTAATCCGTCTGGTATTGTAATACTCTATATATTCATCAATCTTTTCAATCAGTTCATCGGCATCCTGAAAATGATGACCATGATACATTTCTGATTTTAACAGACCGAAAAAATTCTCTGCAACCGCGTTATCCAGGCAGTTCCCTTTCCTGGACATGCTCTGCCGAATCCCGTTGTCAGCAAGCTGTTTTTGGTACTGATGGCTCCGGTACTGCCAGCCCTGGTCACTGTGTAACAGCGGTTTCTGTGTTTGCGTTAACTGGGATAATCCACTTTCCAGCATCCCTGTAACCAGAGTCAGGCGTGCATTTTTCGCTAATCTGTAGGCGACAACTTCCTGATTAAACAAATCAATAATTGGCGACAGATAGACTCTCTGCCCGTTCACCTTAAATTCAGTGACATCCGTTACCCACTTTTCATCCGGCTTTGACGCCGTAAAATCTCTTTTGAGGTGATTTGATACTGTTTTACCTGTTTCACCACGATACGAACGATACTTTTTCGGTCTGACTGTCGATTTCAGGCCAAGCTGCCCCATCAGTCGCTGAACTGTTTTATGATTTAGCATAATACCTTCATTTTTCAGCGTTAAGTGGATGCGTCTGTAACCATAGCGACCTTTATGTTCATGATAAATAGTCTCAATCCGCGCGAGTTCCTCCCCGTAAGCAACGGGTTTCTTCAGTGCACTGACATGATAATAAAACACACTTTTTGCCAGTTTCACTGCATAAAGTAAGTGCTTCAGAGGATGTTGATTTTTCAGAGCCAAAACAACTAACGTTTTTTCTTTGCCTGTTGTCGTTTTAGTTGTTTCAGCTCTTCCAACTTTTTTAGAACGGCGTTTTCCGCACGTAAATACGCAACTTCTTCTTTGAGTTCTTCAAGTGTCTTTTCATCGTCGGAACGAACAGATGTTGTACGGGGCGGTTTCATTGACGGTATTCCTCGGGGTCTGCATTCAAGCCCTTTGAATCCATGTTCATTATACCGGTTAAGCCAGACAAACAAGATCCCGGGAGAGCTCAGGTTAAGTTCAGCACTAGTGTGACGGAGAGACCAATCGTTTGTCCACATAAGTTTCAGCGCCTGAAATCTGGCGTCTGCACAACGTAACTGTGGTGTTGGCTGAAAGGCATTATCACCATGAATGGCAGTCACCAGAGCCCAGTACCGGATTTGGCTGGATGTTATCGAATATTCTGTTGAAAGTGCCGGGGATGATTCCCCTGACAAGAATCGCTTAGCGATAATAATTTTTAAAGTAC
>NZ_JAODZS010000091.1:0-1315 GCF_029835375.1 Morganella sp. GD04133
CCGTACCAGACACAATTACCGGAGGAGTGATGACTAAGGAACAAGAGCAAGCTGAAAAAGTCAGAGTGCAGTTAGTCAATCTCGAAAACCTATCCCGTGATTTTCTGGAAAAACTTGCTGTGCATTTCGAGTCAGCGGTATTGGCTTTCAATGAAAAGCTCAAGAAAAAAGGAATTTTGAAATGACAGAGAAAACACAGAAGCTTAAGCCGTGCCCTTTTTGCGGGGGTCGCGGCGAATATTACCATGACGATGATTTGGGTCATTTGGTTCTCTGCTCTAACACTATTTGCCCATCAAACAAATTTGGTTATACAGATACCAATGAATCAATTTCCGCCTGGAACCGCAGAGCACCACAATGTGAGAAGGAGTAGGGGATGATAGGCGATATCGCAACCTGGATGTTTAAAATCAGCATGCACATATTCTGCGGCCTTGGTTTGGCTATGGCGTATGTGATTATCCGTTATTACGAACATGAAGCAGTATGGTTTCAATTCACGTTAAAAGCGGTTGCGTGGACTGCCGTAGTGTTCTGGTTTCTATCAATGGCATATGTCGGTATTTATTTGTTCAACAAAGTTTATTTACCGAGGTGAGCAGGAGGCTAAATGGAAATAAGCATGGTCAAAGGCGCTAACGGCGTATTTGTACCGGCATTTGAGCACGACCTACCGCGATTAACAAAGTTCAAAAACGGCGAAATGTACGCCTTCAATATCAAACTCTCCCGCAATCCATCCTTTCACCGAAAAATGTTCGCTTTCTTCAAGTTCTGCTTTGACCACTGGTGTGCGAATAACGCAGGTCTGGAGAATATGGACGAGCACAGCCAATTTGACCGCTTCAGGAAGGATCTGACGATACTTGCCGGATTCTATGATCAAACGGTCAGGCTAGACGGAAGTGTCCGCACAGAGGCAAAGAGCCTTGCTTACGGCGATATGGAATCAGACGAGTTTGAACGCTGTTATCACGCGATAGTCAATGCCGCATTAAAACACATCTTCCGGGGATGCAGTGACATCACTGAGAACCGGTTGCTGTCATTCTTTTAGGAGCAGGACGCATGAAAAGAACCTATATCAAAACCGCCGAACAGAAACAGGATGTATGCCTGCGGCTAGTCCGGAATCTTCGGCAGCTGGACAGCTTCACTATGAAGATGGCTTCATTGTCTGCTGAGTTAAATATCGTGATGGCGACAACGTTCGTCAAAATGATGGAAGACATCGGCAGTGTCCACGTGAGCCACAAACGCGGAAAGCAGGTCTATTACGTTTTTGATGATTATGCCGTATCAAAAATTAAGG
>NZ_JAODZS010000092.1:0-1206 GCF_029835375.1 Morganella sp. GD04133
TTTATTCAGTGTCTGATACTTTCCTTTTTCGACCGGCGCGGTAACCACATTAGCGGACCCGCTGGCGGTGATATTTTTCAGACCGTCAAACGGCAATGTGACACTGCCATCCTCTGACTTAATAACGTATGACGGCTTCAGGAGACTGGTCATAATAGAGAGCGGAGACCCGCCCCTTATCGCATTAAAAATACTGGCGGCATTGAGTGACGCAAAACTCATTATCATCTCCCCTTTGTATCGAATGAGACATTCATTCCGGCGCGGGATGCTTGTTCCTGTATGGAGTTTGAGAGGGCGTCAACAGATTCAGGCTGGCTTTTTATCTCCATGTTATTGACGTAAAGCTGTGGCTGAGGTTGAGCCTGACTGGGCACCTGTAAAGTCTGGTGAACCTTTGACGCCTCGAAATTAATTCCGTCGAAGTATTCAGCCAGCTTATAAACGGACTCAACCGACTCGTTGTTCAATCCGCCTTTGTCACCGCGCAATACCCTATTCACTCCGCCACCTCCACCTGCATACGCAAAAAGGGCATCAGCTACGTTGCCGTTGTATTGCTTTAGCAATTTACGCATCAGAATATCAGCTGCTGCTCTTGATTTCTCAGGGTCAAATCTCTCGTCAATGCCTGCCTTTTCATCAACTTTCAATCCATTCCCTCGGGCGGTTTTCTTTACAAATTGCCAAGCGCCACTAGCTGAAGAGTTAGGGTCTGGGTTTACCGCATTAGGATTACCACGCGACTCTCGGAAAGCCACCGCGTCCAACAGGCGATCCATTGATATTGTTCCGGCGTCTGTTTGCACAGGATTAACAATGTTGCCGTTCGTGTCGTAATACTCACCGGTTTCGTATTTATACGTTTCTCCGTTTTTGAGCTTTCTTCCCGCGCCTAACCGTCCGCCTATAATATCTTTTCCTGCTGACTCTACAGGTGCAGCAGTTGGCGCTTTGGATTGCTTATCAAGCACAATGTTAAAATTGCCTCCGCGAGAAAAATCACTTAACGCCCCACCTTTTTGCGTATGTGTTTTAGCAAACTCCTCACCGATAGCGTCCGGGATATTACTCAGCCTTTGCAGACTTGTGTCGATGTTTTTAAGTTGCTCTGCCTGTGAGTAATTTCCGCGCTTATCCATATCTGCGCGTTCTTCGGCGGTATAATCACTCATGTATTGGTTATACTCTGCCTGAGTTATGGGG
>NZ_JAODZS010000093.1:0-1201 GCF_029835375.1 Morganella sp. GD04133
GATCAGGCCATCCGCAATATGCGCCGGTATTTTTCAGCGCAGCCGGAACACTACAGTGCCGCTCAGTACGATACCCTGGAGCCGCTGACAGCGTATGCCGGAGAGAGTCAGCAGCCGGAGTTACCGTTACTGCGGCAGGTTATTCGCCAGCATGATGAGGGAATGCCCGCCGTATTAACCGGTGAACATAATCTGACCTGTCCGCTGCCGTCGGAAAACGGTGATATTCATTATCAGCCCGGCCCGCCGGGGTTTATCCCGGGTATCCCGTTTTTTGCGGTGATCGACAGCGGTGAATATCACCGTCAGACCGGACAGCACCTTGTTCCGGTGCTGCTCGGCACTCACCTGCCGTGGCAGTCGCTGTATCAGGGGGAAACGCAGGAAAGTCTTGCCGACCGTGCGCCGTATCTGGTGCAAATCCGTGCGGATCGTGCGGGGAAACAGTTTCTGGCTCATTGTCAGAACCTGCCGGATAAAGCCGCCGCCGGTTTTTTTATCAGCAGCAGCAAACCCTTTCCGGAAATGCACCGGCAGTTACGCAGGATGACGTATCTGCGAAATCAGGTCACCGGCAGCTGGAGTTTTTTCCGGTTTTATGATGTCCGCCATTTTATTCCCTTTGCTGAATCACTGACACACGGGCAGCTGCTCAGTGTCGCCGGGGGCGTGACGGCTTTTGCGGGGTACAGCCCGGCATATCCGGAGGGGGTGACCATCACCTTTTCTGCCGGTGTTACCGGTACGGGGCGGCGCGAAGCGCTGTTTATCAATGAGCGGCTTTACGGTCATTATGCCCGGCTGACCCTGATGAGTACCCTGGCAAAAACCCGGCAGCTGATTGAGCAGCACGGTGCCGGGTCCGCACCGGAACAGGACGGCGGTGAAACCGTCTCCGACAGTTATCTTATCCGTGAAGCCAACCTGAGCTTTCTGGCGGGAGTCACCCGGATGCAGGCATTAATGTACCGGTTATCCGCCCGTTATCTGTGCCGTCACGATACCGCGCTCTGGGAACGTGCCTGTGAGCATGCACGGCCTTATCAGCACAACCAGGTGTTATTTAATTATCATTGTTATGCCTTTTGTATACAGGCGCAGGGAGTCCCCGTATGACTGAACATGTCAGTTCTGATGTTTTAACCCCGGAAGAGAAACACCTCCGTAAAATGGTGGAGGCGGTTAATCAGGCCGCGCCGCG
>NZ_JAODZS010000094.1:0-1200 GCF_029835375.1 Morganella sp. GD04133
ACCCATAACTCAGGGTGAGTATGACCAATACATGACAGATTACACTGCTGAAGAACGCGCCGAAATGGATAAGCGCGGAAACTACTCACAGGCAGAGCAACTTAAAAACATCGACACAAGCCTGCAAAGGCTGAGTAATATCCCGGACGCTATCGGTGAGGAGTTTGCTAAAACACATACGCAAAAAGGGGGGGCGTTAAGTGATTTTTCTCGCGGAGGCAATTTTAACATTGTGCTTGATAAGCAACCCAAAGCGCCAGCTGCTGCACCGGCAGAGTCAGCAGGAAAAGATATTATCGGCGGACGGTTAGGGCCCGGAGTTAAACTTAAAAGTGGCGAAACATACAAGTATCAGACCACTGAGTATTTCAATGAAGACGGAAGTATTGAAAATCCGATAGAAACTGACGCTGGAATTATATCCCTGTCCAGAATGGCTGATGCGGTGGCATGGCGAGAGTCACGCGGTAATCCTCTGGCTAAAAATCCGAAATCCTCAGCCACTGGTGCTT
This sequence comes from Morganella sp. GD04133, assembly GCF_029835375.1. NCBI lineage: Bacteria > Pseudomonadati > Pseudomonadota > Gammaproteobacteria > Enterobacterales > Morganellaceae > Morganella > Morganella sp. GD04133. The sequence goes on from NZ_JAODZS010000094.1 coordinate 513, forward strand.
TCCAGATGGTAATTGGTACGGCAAGAGATAACGGTCTTAAAGTAGACCCTTCGAACGGAATTGACGATAGGCTTGATCCCGAAAAAGCTAGGGCTTCAGCTGAAATATTGATGAGCAAGTTGTTAAAGCAGTTTGATGGCAACGTAGCTGATGCTCTTTTTGCATATGCAGGTGGCGCAGGTGCAACCCGGAGATTCATTAACGGGGATAAAACTGCGCTTAATCAGGAGTCAATTGAATCTGTGTACAAGCTGGGTGAATACTTCAGCAGCCTTAATTTGGAGGCGTCAAAGGTTCATCAGGTGATCCAGTCATCAGGGCAATCGCAGCCTCAGCCACAGTTTTACGTCAACAACATGGAAATAAACAGCCAGCCTGAATCTGTTGACGCCCTCTCAAACTCCATACAGGAACAAGCATCCCGCGCCGGAATGAATGTCTCATTCGATACAATGGGGAGGTGATCATGAGCTTTGCATCACTTAATGCCGCCAGTATTTTTAATGCGATAGGGGGCGGGTCGCCGCTCTCTATTATGACCAGCCTCCTGAAGCCGTCATACGTTATTAAATCAGAGGATGGCAGTGTCACATTGCCGTTTGACGGTCTGAAAAATATCACCGCCAGCGGGTCAGCTAATGTGGTTACCGCGCCGGTCGAAAAAGGAAAGTATCAGACTCTTAATAAG
>NZ_JAODZS010000095.1:0-1140 GCF_029835375.1 Morganella sp. GD04133
AATCTGGTTCAGATTCTTTTCTGCCCAGACCCGTTTTCCATCAAGTAACGTGGCCATCGGCGTACGCCCGCAGCACATTTTCCCCTGATGAGTTCGCTCATTATTGTAGTGCCACAACCAGTTGTCCAGATCCATTTGCAGGCTTTCCAGGTCTGCGTATAGTTTCTTGCGGAACGTAACCTGATAAAATTCCTGTAAAATGGTTTTATGGAAGCGCTCGCAGATACCGTTCGTCTGTGGAGACATCGCCTTCGTTTTTGTATGGTCGATGTCATTAATGGCCAGATACAGCTGGTAATCATGCTGCTCTACTTTACCGCAGTACTCTGTACCCCTGTCGGTTAGTATTCTCAGCATTGGCAGCCCCTGAGCCTCATAAAACGGCAGGACGCGATCATTAAGCAGATCGGCTGCAGTGATCGGTGTTTTACTGGTATACAGCTTACAGTGCGCCACTTTCGAGTACGTATCCACGAACGTCTGTTGATAGATACGGCCGACACCTTTCAGATTGCCAACGTAGAAAGTGTCCTGTGCTCCCAGATAACCCGGGTGTGCCGTTTCGATTTCACCGCAGGCTTCGTCATCGAGCGCCTTTTTTTCCAGCGCAGCAATTTGAGCATCGGTAAGCACGATGCCTTCTCTGGCGACTTTTTCCTCCAGTGCCTTCAGGCGCTTACGGAAGTTCTCCAGGTTGTTCCGTTGCCAGATGGAACGCACACCACTCCCGGAGATGAAGACGCCTTTTTTACGCAGTTCATTGCTGGTCCGGTGCTGACCATGAGCCGGGAACTCGACAGCATAATTAACAACCGCGTGTTCTGTGGCCTCATCGGCGCGGTTCTTCAGGTTGGGCACTCTGCGGCTTTGGTTAATCAGCGCATCAATACCGCCTTCTTCAGCCAGTTCCTGATAACGATAAAACGTGTCACGTGACACCCCCATGATTTTACAGGCTTTTGATACGTTACCGAGTTCCTCTGCCAGATTAAGCAGGCCGGCTTTGTGTTTGATGATGGGATTGTTAGTATGAAGCATGAGAGTTACCTCGTGTTTTGTATAAGGATTCGACACCCATATCAAAACTGGTAACTCTCAACCTTTCAAGGTCCAGTGTCAGATCAAGTCGCGACTAATACA
>NZ_JAODZS010000096.1:0-1070 GCF_029835375.1 Morganella sp. GD04133
AATTAACCCATTACTTTCGCTACAACACCCGCGCCAACGGTACGACCGCCTTCACGGATTGCGAAACGCAGACCATCGTCCATCGCGATTGGGTGGATCAGGGTGACGATCATTTTGATGTTGTCGCCCGGCATTACCATTTCAACGCCTTCCGGCAGTTCGATCATACCTGTTACGTCTGTGGTACGGAAGTAGAACTGTGGACGGTAGCCTTTGAAGAATGGAGTATGACGACCACCTTCATCTTTGCTCAGAATATAAACTTCTGATTCAAATTTGGTGTGCGGCTTGATTGAACCTGGTTTAGCCAGAACCTGACCACGTTCGATTTCTTCACGCTTGGTACCACGCAGCAGAACACCGACGTTCTCACCTGCACGGCCTTCGTCCAGCAGTTTGCGGAACATTTCAACACCGGTACAGGTCGTTTTGATCGTGTCTTTGATACCCACGATTTCAACTTCTTCACCGACTTTAACGATACCGCGCTCAACACGACCGGTAACAACAGTACCACGGCCGGAGATTGAGAATACGTCTTCGATTGGCAGCAGGAACGGCTTGTCAATTGCACGCTCTGGCTCAGGGATGTAAGAATCCAGGAAGCCTGCCAGTTCAACGATTTTCGCTTCCCACTCTGCTTCGCCTTCCAGTGCTTTCAGCGCTGAACCGCGAACGATTGGGGTGTCGTCGCCAGGGAAATCGTACTGAGACAGAAGTTCACGAACTTCCATTTCAACCAGTTCCAGCAGCTCTTCATCATCAACCATGTCACATTTGTTCAGGAATACGATGATGTAAGGAACGCCAACCTGACGACCTAACAGGATGTGCTCACGGGTCTGTGGCATAGGGCCATCAGTTGCAGCAACAACCAGGATAGCGCCGTCCATCTGTGCAGCACCGGTGATCATGTTTTTAACGTAGTCGGCGTGCCCCGGGCAGTCAACGTGCGCGTAGTGGCGGGTCGGAGTATCGTACTCTACGTGAGAAGTAGAGATGGTGATACCACGTGCTTTTTCTTCAGGCGCGTTATCGATCTGGTCGAATGCACGAGCGTTACCGCCGTA
>NZ_JAODZS010000097.1:0-1021 GCF_029835375.1 Morganella sp. GD04133
TCCGCGTCCTGAATCCGAACTTGGCCTTTAATTCTGCGATATGCGCCAGTGCTTTTTCTTTCGGCACCGGGATATGCAATTTAGGGATTTGCACACGCGGTGCCGGAATTTCTTCACCGGATCGGATTCTGGATGCCATCACCGCCAGCTCCTGAGCACAGCGTTTTTTCAGTTCTGACTCGGTCAGGCCGGACGCACGACTCAGCGCGTGTAATTTTGTGACCATCCAGTAACAGGCGTTGTTTTGCCACGGATAATCCTCTGCCGTCCGGTACATGCTGCGGTTAGCACTGAACCTCATGATCATGTCGTAAAGCCCGTCCGCGTCCGGCAATCCAACGGCCACACAGTCAGCCTGCTTACACCACTGAACAAACTGCCCCGGTGACGGGAGAAACGGTTTCTCCTGCTGTCTGGCAATCCGCATACCGGCGTTAATCTGCTCCACCGTCCGGATTCCGTTTTCGGCAAAGGCCAGAACCCACTGACGGCGAAATTCGTTCAGGTCATCCTGTGTCTGGAAGTTTGCCATTGCGGCCGGGAATGTTGCTTTCAACTGCCGGAACAGCTCGTTGAATACCTGAATGGCTTCCTGCGGAACTTTCTGTTGCGGTTTTGGTGCAACCCCTGCAATTGACCGCAATGCGCCAGCATCACGCTGCTGAATAGCTGTGGTGAGTGATTTCATACGTTCAGCCCATCCGCCCAGTCGGTGTTATCGAAATCAAGATGCGGCCTGCTGGATGGCTTACCCTGCCCCTGCGTGTTCCGCCTTGCTTCCAGTTGAGTCCATTTCTCGCGAAGCTTTGCAGGGCTCAGGATGTTGCTCTTCCAGAAACTGTCCTGGTTCGCGAATTTGAACATCTGGCAGATATCCGAATGCGTCCTGTTGTCCTGCTCGCGCATCAGTCGGACATCGTTAGCCCATCCTGACCAGTTAGGTGTTTTGGCAGACGGGCTGATTCTGGTGATGAGCTGGAATATCCACTGAGCGGCTTTCAGGTCGTCGGCAGTTCCCCAT
>NZ_JAODZS010000098.1:0-966 GCF_029835375.1 Morganella sp. GD04133
CCTCCGGCGAATTACTGATCGCCTTGCTTCCGCCCGACTCGACGCCGGTCACCGGATGCTTATGCTTGTTGTAGGCATCACGCAGCGCCTTGACGCTGGATTTCTGAGAGCCTGCGTTATCAGTAATGTTCCCGTCAGCGGTTACATTCCCTGTGAAGTGAGAGTTCGGCGAATCCACCGTTACGCCATCTGGCGCGACAATGGTCGCCTTTGAGCACGTAACATTAACGGGATTCGGGCTGGTAATATTGATAGCGCTATCCGCAAATTCAATAAACTGATCTGGTTGCTGGTTAAGAGACCCGCCAAGATAAAAAGCGTCAATCCGGCTGTGGCAGCGTGTCGTGTTAGGCGCTCCTGATATCCTGTCCCGTCTGGCGTTGTCGCTGTCTTTGTCACAGTACAGCGCTATACCAATATCGCCGACCACCGGATCCATAATAATCGCTGATCTTCCGCGCTGAAGTCTCCATACGCTGGCCCCATAAACCTGAGCATTCTGGATTGGTGCGCCGGTGTTTGTTGTTCTGGTAACCAACGGAAGAAAGTCTACCTTCAGGTTTGGCGCTTTGCCGTACACTGCCATTACCATGACGATTTCAATAAAGTGCTTACCGCTGAGGAATGATTCAAGGTTGTATAGCAGGCTGTCGGCATCGCTGGCTATAGCGTCATATTCACTCATTGCCATTTTCTTTCTCCGGAACAAATGGTGATATTGTAGCAATCGTGTGCCATGCCCCGTTTTTCGTCCAGGACGTGAGGTAATGAGATACTAGCCTGGCATCGTAATCCCCGGACGCTCCCGGCAGGGATGTATCAAGCCTTAGTTGCTCACCCTGAACAATAAAGGGTGAAAACTGTGTCTGGATGGTTAGCCCTCCCCTGGTGTATACCGGGTAGCCAATCAACCCATTTTCCGGGGAGACGACCGGTCGCGTAGCTGCCAGCTTCCCCCTGTACCTG
>NZ_JAODZS010000099.1:0-966 GCF_029835375.1 Morganella sp. GD04133
TCTCCGGCGAATTACTGATCACTTTGCTTTCGCCCGACTCGACGCCGGTCACCGGATGCTTATGCTTGTTGTAGGCATCACGCAGCGCCTTGACGCTGGAACTTTGCGACCCTGCGTTATCAGTGATATTTCCGTCGGCCGTTATATTCCCGGTGAAGTGAGAGTCAGGAGAGTCCACTGTCACGCCATCCGGTGCGATAATGGTCGCCTTTGAGCAGGTCACATTAACAGGATTCGGGCTGGTGATATTGATAGCGCTATCCGCAAATTCAATAAACTGATCCGGCTGCTGGTTAAGCAACCCGCCAAGATAAAGAGCATCAATCCGGCTGTGACAGCGTGTTGTGTTCGGCGCTCCTGATATCAGGTCCCGTCTGGCGTTGTCGCTGTCTTTGTCACAGTACAGCGCTATGCCAATATCACCGACCACCGGATCCATAATAATCGCTGAGCTTCCGCGCTGAAGCCGCCATACACTGGCCCCATAAACCTGAGCATTCTGGATTGGTGCGCCGGTGTTTGTTGTTCTGGTAACCAGTGGAAGAAAGTCAACTTTAAGGTTTGGCGCTTCACCGTACACTGCCATTACCATGACGATTTCAATAAAGTGCTTGCCGCTGAGGAATGATTCAAGGTTGTATAGCAGGCTGTCGGCATCGCTGGCTATAGCGTCATATTCACTCATTGCCATTTTCTTTCTCCGGAACAAATGGTGATATTGTGGCAATCGTGTGCCATGCCCCGTTTTTCGTCCAGGACGTGAGGTAATGAGATACCAGTCTGGCATCGTAATCCCCAGACGCTCCCGGTAGGGATGTATCAAGCCTTAGTTGCTCACCCTGAACAATAAAGGGTGAAAACTGTGTCTGGATAGTTAATCCTCCCCTGGTGTATACCGGGTAGCCAATCAACCCATTTTCCGGGGAGACGACCGGCCGCGTAGCTGCCAGCTTACCCCTGTACCTA